>JBEBHM010000217.1:0-11822 GCA_040080875.1 Pirellula sp. | reverse complement strand
TCGACCGCGATCTTGTCGACGAGGCGAATCTGATTGACGGTTATCTCGGGATTCATGCAGCAACAGTCCTTACGGCCAGAAAATCAACAAAATGACGACCACTCCATTCGAAGGCTCTCCCGATTTCGATCGCTTCATCAGCGTTTCGTCCAGTTCGAACGGTGAAATGCTCGTATCGAAGGGGACGACTATCCCGTTTTCGATTTGACCGTCAACCCCACCAGGCTCGAAACAGCAACCCTGTAGTGTATCGACCTTTTCAGAGGCCTCGCATGTGGCTATCGGGCAGATTACCGACGCGCAAGTGGTTTGAGTGGGGCATGGCCAAGTATTTTTGGAAATTCTTTTTCGTGTGACCAGACGTGTCCGGCGTGTCTGGATCATGAGTGCAGATCGACCGTGAGTGGAGACGTTCCCCCTCACTGAATGATTCGCACAACAATTGTTTCTCTACACACGAAAGAGATTTGGATCATGCCTTCGATGACTCAACCTGCACCTGTTTATGTGCAAGCAACCTTTGGATGGGACGTTCCGGAAAGCAATGCAATTGCCACTATGCCGAACACCCAAGAACAGGTGAATCGTTTGCCAGCCACCGCAGCTCCATCGAAAAACTCGATGCGTCCATCGGCCCACCCACCCATCTGCGTTCCCTCGGTTCGTTCCACGTCGTCCGTTCGACGCGGTCGTTGCGAACATGTCGGAGGCGTTTTGGCAAGCGTTTTGGAAAAATACGGAATCACCATAGACCAACTCATAGAGGAAATCGACGGGGTCAATGGATAGACAGCAAACGCTGCGACGGATTGGTCTGGCTTTCCAATTTTGTAAATTCGTTTGCTTGCATTTGAAAACTTTACAAAATGACAAGTGACCTTCCCCAAAATAATCGGGATATTCAATGCAGCCTGTCCGTATCCGTGCATCCACCGTCGAGAAAAAGAAAATCTGTCGGATTGGCACGGCAAGTGCATTGAAGTATTGCGTTGAATCCAATTGGATTCGGTACCTTGGTGGAACCAAGGTTGGTTGTGCTGGCGGAGTATGTCCGGCATGAGCGCTCCCTGAACAAGGAGGTACCGTGATCTTAGTGGCGTCGAATTCTCCGAGTTATCTCGGACAAAAACCGACAGACCTATTCGCACTAGGTTAGGCCCATTTTTCACGGTTGAAAGGGCTCGCTTTTGTTTCCAACTCATTGGAGATGAAAGCGAGCCCTTTTTCGTTGGGCGATCTCGCTTCGATCGTGGGATCTTTAACAAGATCCACTACATTGTAAGTACGTATTAGGGTTGCTTGTTTCGGCGTAGCCAGAGTTCCAAACATAGTAAATTCCACAACCGATAGGCTTGGTTGGCTCGTCCGCTCATATGTTCATCAACCAGGCTTTGTATCGCTTCTCGTCGAAAATACTCATGGCACTTGGCATCCGCACCCAGCAGGGCATCGTACGTTCGTTCGCGAAGAGACGTTCGAAACCACTTGGCGATCGGGACGCCAAATCCCATTTTGGGTCGGTTCCAAATGGCGCGTGGCAACATATCTCGGTAAGTGTCCATCAGCAATTTTTTGCCTCGCTTGCCCTGGATTTTTAGATGCGAGGGCAACGAAGCGGCCCATTCGACCAATCGATAGTCGAGCATCGGTTGGCGCGCTTCGAGCGAATGGGCCATCGAAGCGATATCGACCTTGGTCATCAGATCGCACGGCATGTAAGTCTGCAAATCGGCGGCAGTCGCACAACTGACCAAGTCTCGTTTGCCAGCCCGTCCCCACGCTTCGGCCAAAAATGATACCGGGTTGCGATCAGGCAATCGCTCGATAAACGATTCTTGGTACAAATCTAGTCGACTGGCTTCTCCAAAAATCTGGATCCAATTCATGTAACGTTCGATGGGAGGTTGTCCCAACGCTTCGCAAAAGCGACGCACACGACGCAGAAAGGATCGTCTTGCTGTCGATTCAGGCAATCGCCTGATGATCCAAGACTCCTTGAGCCATCCGATGGGCAACCAATTTTGCAATTGCCGGCTCAGTTTCAAGGCGCGGTAGCGATCATAACCGGCGAACAACTCATCGCCTCCGTCACCACTCAGCGCAACCGTAACGTGTTGACGGGTCAGCTGACACAGATACCAAGTTGGCACGGCCGACGAATCGCTGAACGGTTCGTCGTATTGATCCACGATCCGGTCGATGATATCCAAGGCATCCGGCGTGACCTCAAAGCGTTCGTGCTTGGTCCCCACATGGTCTGCAACCATTTTGGCATAATGCGTTTCGTCGTAATCCGCTTCGGAAAACCCGATTGAGAATGTTTGAACGGGAGACTCTAGCAGCTGTTGTGCGATGGCGACCACCAACGAAGAATCTATCCCTCCGGATAAGAATGCACCTAGAGGTACGTCGCTTCGCAAACGAATGCGCACCGAATCCGTCAGCAACGCATTGAGTTGACGCGAGGCATCGGGCTGAGCAATCTCGATTTGGTTAGACCAGTTAACATTCCAGAAACGACTGACCGTCAGCTGACTGTTTTCGAATACCGCGTAGTGCCCTGGAGACAGTTTATGAATCCCGCGATAAATCGAATTCGGGTGAGGTATGTATTGATAGGTCAAGAACAAATCGATCGCGCCCGGATCAATCTCGCGGTTCAAGCCAGGTACCCGCATCAGGACTTTTAGTTCGCTCGCAAAGTACAGCCGTTGGTCTTGTACCGCATAATAAAGTGGCTTTTTTCCCAGACGATCGCGGGCCAAAACGAGCCGCTCACGTTCCTGATCCCAAAGGGCAATCGCAAACATACCATTGAGATGCTCGAAGCAATCCAGACCAAGATCCTCGTAAAGGTGAACAATGGTCTCCGTGTCCGTGTTCGTCCTAAAGGTATGTCCCGATCCCTCGAGCCGATGCCGCAATTCCTGGTAGTTATAGATTTCGCCGTTGAAGACGATCTGTACGGAACCGTCTTCGTTTCCAAGCGGTTGGTTGCCGGTCGTCAAATCGATGATCGACAATCGGCGAAATCCGAGCGCAACTCCAGGCGAAGGCGCCGCCCCTAAAATCGATGGATTTTTTTGTGGTGGGATAATCAAATGACCGAAATCGTCAGGTCCGCGATGAGCAATCGCGTCGGTCATGCTTGTGAGTTCAGCTAGCGAAATGCCTGGCGCATCGTGCGACCAGACGCCGCCTGCAATTCCGCACATAGTCTATATCCGTTCCCGACGATTACGCATCTTTGCTTGTCCATTCAATGGGCTCGGGTTCGATGTTGGCTGCGACTGGGGAACCGCTGTCCTTGCGTCCGCTCCCTTCGAATCGGCTGATCAAGCGTACGGTCATGTCCGATTCACATAGGATCTGACAGCCGAGCCGAACACCCGTGGCACCCTTTGCGGCCAGCACGAGTTTTTCAGCAGCCGTCATCTTTTCCGGTTCACCAGAGATGAATTCGACGCGACATGTAGTGCATCGAGCTTTGCCCCCACAGGCGTGCAACTGATCCGTTCCGGCCTCTTCGCACATAGCGGATACAAGTCGTTTACCGGCGGGTACCTCGAAAGTACCAACTCCCTCAACGGTCAATTTGGGCATAGTCTTAACAGTGATCTCGTTATGAGTTATGAATCTACGAACGGGTATTAGGCAATTGCGGTTGGATGCAAGATCTCTTTTGGTGTGTTTCGCGCCGACGGTGTTTGTCCAGCCGGCGGTGTTTGTCCAAACGGATTCACCCAATCGGCCCATTGGTCGAGGTAAGCGCGATATGCTGGACGTTGGTCGGCTTGGCTTTCGAGCATTTGTTTGGTTGAGCTTACCAATTCCGCTTCCTGTTCAAGCGTTAATCGCCCCATGAGCACATGGACCCGCAGGAATACGAAATAAGTGTCCAATACATCGCATCGGCAATATTCGCTGATCTCCGATTGTTTTCCAGCTGCATACAAGTCCTGAACCATATTCCCCTGAACGTCCAATTTGCCCGGCTTGTTGAGCAAGCTCGATGCCAAATTAAGTCCGCCTCGGAACCAACTGCTACCAAAGTTCGTCAGGATTTCGTGCAGATCCAAATGAGATTGCAGATTGTAGCGATTCCGATTTTGTTCGAAGGATTTGTCGTAGATGTTGAACCAACCAGGAACACTGATGCCGTAACGAAACGCGGCAAGTTCCATTAGGGGCATGTCGAAAGCCCGACCGTTGAACGTGACCAAAGTCGGACGTCCGTATCGTTCCCATCCGGTCCAAAAAAAACGTGTAATGACAGCCGGGCGAAATTGCGGCTCATCGAGCGATACGATGTCGATCAGGCTGTAGTCGTCGCGAATTTTCGCTGCGACCACCGCAATGGGTGTATGGTAGGTATAAGGAATGAAATCTCGACCGCCCTCGATGATTAGCTCTTGCCTAAATAAAGCAATGGCTTGCGTGGCCGACAAATTGCGATTTGGGTAACGCGTTTTCGCAATGGTCGAGCCATCGGCAACGCTTTCCACATCGAAAAGCAAATACTTGACTTCGTTGGGAGAGGCTGACATTCGATGGCTGTTTAAGATTAGGGCACGTGTTATGTTTGGGAGCCACGTCGACAACTCCGCCCAAATCTTACCAGAACGGAGCGCAAATTGCATCCTAGGGGAATTGCATCCGAAACATAGCCAAGGGACCGATTCATCCAGTTATTTTCCGATTGCAATCTCCAAAGTGTTGTCGTCTTCGGTGAAGCTCTTCTTCATGACAAACTCCGTCGTCAAACCCGTACCAAACGGATAATCAGGGAGCGCCTTGCCATCGAATGCCTGAACTCGAATTACATAGGCACCCTTGCGGATACCTTGTCCATCGGGCGCTGACGTATCAAACGCCCCGTCGACAATCCCAGCAAAGCCTTGTTGGCCGGATGTCCCTTTGGAAAGGTCGGGATCAAAGAACACGTTACCCTTAGGGATGGCTTTACCCTTAAAAGTCGCCTGCCCATGAACCCGGAAAAGCTTTTCCTTTTCCGGTCCACATCCGACACTAAAGAACAAGACATTCGCTACCAGCAGCAATGCAAGTCTCGAGATAATTTTGCTATTACTGTTCAACTTGCGCAACTTCCGCTCCATTTCGGCTTGCGAGGGCGAAGTAGGTAGCGAGGTCTAAGGAGTCACTCACGAAACGCACCGAACCGTCGGCATTTCCAAACATGGCACCACCTGTGTGCATGCTTCCCATCGGAACGTCATTGAATGGTACGCGTCGATCTGCTTTGAGACCGGAATTAATACCAGATACAACGTTGCGAGTTCCTACGGAAAAAGCAAGTCCGCCATTGCCACCTCGTAACCAAGTTCGAAAGCGGCTTCGAAGCGGAGCCCAATAGGACATTTCGCCTATCAAGATCGTATTGGACGAACCGTCAGGAATTCCACCAAAGCCAACGTCGGAAGCTGCTTGAAATACACCCGTTGCAGCTATTGGGACAGTTTCGTGCAGTAGCGTCGATTGATTGGGATACGCTTGACCAGTCACCGGGTTGATCCCGCGCGGACCATTGAGTCCATAGTAGTGAGTGGTATAAGGCGCAACACCGGTGTTGGCTGGGACCAAGTCGGTCGCCGTAATGTTTTCTCCCGTAGCTGTCGACATCTTGTCCAAAGGAGCGGATGGGCAGTGCAAGAAATTCAGTTTGGTAAGGCCCCAAGGGTCATTTTTTCCTGGCAAATAGTAAAAACCTTGAACCGTGCTGATCTGGGATGCGATGGCTGCCTGCTCAATGTAAGGCAGCACGGACACATGCCAACTCAACTGGTGATCGACATTGTGGGAACGAGGGAATTTCTTGAATGCACTTTCATAGTTCATCAAGGACAAGCCAAGTTGCTTGACGTTGTTAGAACATTGCATCCGTCTAGCCGCTTCTCGGGCAGCTTGGACAGCAGGAAGCAACAATCCTACGAGAATCCCAATGATTGCTATAACGACAAGCAATTCAACAAGTGTGAAGCCACGATGGGCACGACAGGCACGTTTCATTTCGACCGCAATCCAATAGAAATAATGAAAGAACAAGAAGCATTGGGGCGCGCGGATTAGCTACACAGCGTAATTGCAATGCGAAAGTAGAATAACCGAAGTCCAACCTAAATGGGAGTCACTTCGTGCAGGTTTGACCGGGAAATAAATTTGCAACTTCTACCCGCCGTCCCGCACGAAAGAAAAAATGGATTTGCTGTTCGGCATGTTGTGTTTTGAACGTGTTTCGGGTTAAGATTGGGCTGCTTCCTTTCCCCCCTAATACTCGGTACCCAAATGCATTCTCTATTCCGATTTGCAGTCATTGCGGCAACGTGTCTATCTCTGTGGTCAACCGGTTACCGGGCCTGTGCCCAACAATCGATCAAAGTGGTGCTCGTCGCAGGCGAAACCGCAAAGCAAGATACCATGGGTCATCATGACTACATCGCTGGTTGCAAGTGTCTTGTCGACCTGCTTTCGAAATCGAAAAACATTCAAGCCGTCATGGTGCTCGATGGATGGCCTGCGGATGAGTCTGTTTTTGAAAACGCGCGCTCGGTTGTCTTTTATACCGATGGGGGTGGCAAACAGGCCTTTCTATCCGATCCGAAGCGACTTGAGCGAGTGCAAAAAATGGCAGACGCAAAAGTGGGCCTCGTCATGATCCATCAGGCCGTCGACTTTCCGGAAAAATTTGGGGAACAAGCCAAGAGTTGGATAGGCGGAGTTTACATGCCAGGTTCAGGTCGAGGGCATTGGGATAGCAAGCATGTAGATTTCCCAACGCATCCGATCACACGCGGTGTAGAACCTTGGGAGATCAACGACGGTTGGCTGAATGGGCTACAGTTTGTAGACGGCATGAAAGGGATTACGCCATTGGTTTGGTCCGGCAAGAAATATACGGGCAGCCGTGCTGGTCTCGATCCCGACATTGTTGCTTATGCGTATGATCGCCCCAACGGAGGACGTTCATTTTCATTCACCGGCCTCGACGCACATTCGGCCTGGTCGCTCAAGGGAATGCGTCAAATGCTGGTCAACGGAGTGCTTTGGACTGCGGGACAAGAAATCCCGACATCGGGCGCCCCGAGTGACATTAGCGAGGATCAGCTGAAAGCCATGTTGACACCCCGCGAGCCGAAGCCCAAGAAAAGTTGAGGCTGAGGGAACGATAAATCCCGCCAACTTGGAAGAAGAACGATAACTATAGGTCTACGATGATTCGGGGACTCGGTTATGGTTGTCGACTCAATTCAAGTTTGGCAATGTTCTCGCGGTGAACTCCTTACCGCATGCCCGCATGGATCTGACATTGACTATTTCCGTTGTCGGATTTGGTCAATGGTTTGGGCGGGGGTTATTGCCTGTGGGTCAATAAAGCAATGAATGATCGCAGGTTTGCCACATACCAAGGCGCGTTCAAATGCGGGCGCAAATTCACTAGTTTTATGCACCGTTTCCCCATGCCCGCCGTAGGCCCGAGCTAAGGCCGCAAAGTCTGGGTTGTTCAAATCGGTACCAATGACGCGGTTAGGAAAGTCGCGTTCTTGGTGCATGCGTATTGTCGCATACATGCCATTGTCAATAATGACAATAATAACATTGATGCTGTACTGGACCGCAACCGCAAATTCTTGCCCTTGCATCAGAAAGCAGCCATCGCCGGAAAAAACGACCACAGGCCGATCCGGAAAATGACGCTTGGTCATAACCCCGACCGGCACGCTGTAGCCAACTGAGCCAGAGGTTGGAGCTACTTGAGTCCCCAACTTCTGATGACGCCAAAAACGGTGCACCCAAATAGAGTAGTTTCCCGCGCCATTGCAGATGATCGTATCAATAGGCATGCGATCGCGCAACCAAACCATGACTTCACCATACTGGAAATCGCCTGGCACGGATTGGGGCGTTTCGGTCCAAGCCAAATACTCCTGATGCGCCTGTTGGGTCGCCTCTATCCATGCTATCTGCTTCGGCGGTGCCATGTCCCGCAATGCCTTAGCCATCGCTTGTGGCGCTGCCACAATGCCCAGATCCGGTTGATAGATCCGTCCAATTTCAGCGGGATCAGGATAGATGTGAATCAAGGTTTGATTGGGTTTAGGTATGTCCAACAATGTATAACTTGCCGACGGCACTTCGCTTAGGCGTCCTCCGATGATGACAATCAAATCGGAGTCTTTGATGCGCTTGGACAGAGCTGGATTGATACCCAGCCCAATGTCACCTGCAAATGATGGATGCAAGGCGTTAAACAAGTGCGTACGCCGAAAGGATGTTGACACAGGTAGATGAAACCGCAAGGCGAAATCATGGATCGCTTCATAGCCCGCTTCATCCCAGCCTGAACCGCCCAAAATAATCAAGGGGGCTTTGGCACTCAATAAAAGTGCCTTGAAAGTCGCTAGATCCTCCTCGCACGGTGATGTGATAACAGGCATGATCTTGGGTGCGTCAACGCACACCGCCATGTCTGACAACATATCCTCAGGCAGCGATACTACAATCGGACCGGGGCGTCCTTGGGTCGCCATCCGAAAGGCCCTCGTAATCAACTCGGGGATACGTTCCGCGCGATCGATCTCAACAACCCATTTGGCTAAATCGCCAAACAATTGTTTGTAATCTAATTCTTGAAATCCCTCTCGGCCCAAGCCACCTCGTTTTGCCTGACCAATAAATAAAATCATGGGCGTGGAATCGTGGGCGGCAATGTGCACGCCATGGGCGGCATTGGTTGCGCCAGGGCCGCGAGTTACAAAACAAATTCCAGGCTTGGCCGTAAGTTTTCCGTAGGCTTCGGCCATCATGGCTGCGCCCCCCTCATGACGGCAAATGAGCACATCCAAATCAACGTCAAGCATGGCATCCAGGGCTGCCAAATAGCTCTCTCCTGGCACGCACGTAATACGTTCAACCCCTTGAATCACCAATTGATCAACAAGGATTTGGCCCCCGCTTCGTGGCGATTGGTTTTGGATCATCAAGAGTCTCTATTGGGATTTTGGAGATGCGAACTCAGGGCCAGATGACCCAAGTTTTGGACTGGCCTGATTACTGGTTTGACGCACCCCATCGATCACAATCGGTGAGGCAATGGTTTTTACCATCGCTCCGTCGTCACCCATCAATTCGCGGCACATGCTTCGGTGCTTGATTTGGGGATCTTCAAAGACATCTTTGACCGTGTTGATTGGCCCCGCAGGCACTGCCCTTGCTTCAAGAGCTGCCAGCAGATCGGCCCGAGTCCACTTCAACACATACGGACTAAGGGCTTCGGTTAACCGCTTGCGCGATTCTACTCGCAATGCATTCGATTGAAACTCGCGATCTGCCGCACAGTCATCTGCCCCTAAAACGGAGCAGCAATCCTGGAATTGTCGATCATTGCCGACCGCGATAATGATAAAACCGTCCTTTACTTCGAAGACTTGATAGGGCGCAATATTGGGATGGGCGTTGCCACAACGCGTCGGTGACGTTCCCGACGCTAAATAGTTCGTGCCCTGATTAGCCAAAACGGCTGTCGCCACATCCAATAATGCCATATCAATGTAAGCTCCGTTTCCCGTGGATGTTCGACGATAAAGGGCAGCCAATATGGCTGTCGACGTGTACACACCCGCGAATAAATCGATCACGGCAACGCCGACTTTTTGTGGGCGCCCATCAGGTTCGCCCGTAATATCCATCAGGCCAGACATGCCTTGAAGGATATAGTCATAGCCCGCGCGTTGGGCATAAGGACCGTCCTGGCCAAAGCCGGTGATAGAGGCATAGATCAATCGTGGATTCACGGATTGGAGTGTCTCGTAATCCAAACCAAAACGTTTGAGATTATCGAGTTTGAAGTTTTCGATAAGCACATCCGCTTGAGACGCCAAGGCCGTCAATACAGCTTGGCCGTCAGCCGTTGTGAAATCAACGCAAACCGATTTTTTTCCTCGATTGGTGGCATGAAAATAGGCCGCGCCCCATGATTCACCATGAGCATCCTGAACAAATGGTGGGCCCCATTGACGTGTATCATCACCGATTCCTGGGCGTTCGACCTTTAAGACCTCAGCTCCGAGATCCGCGAGGATCTGCCCACACCAGGGCCCCGCCAATATTCGCGCTAATTCAAGCACACGCACACCACTTAGGGGTTTCATTTGAGTGCTCACTGCTTAGATCCCAAAGGCCTGAAGCCCGGTTTGGGCGCGTCCTAGGATCAGCGAGTGCACGTCTTCGGTGCCTTCGTAGGTATTGACGGTTTCAAGATTCTGCGAATGTCGCATAACGTGATATTCTTCGTGGATGCCGTTGCCGCCATGCATATCACGCGCCATGCGGGCAATGTGGAGAGCTTTAGCGCAATTGTTGCGCTTTATGATTGAGATCATTTCGGGCGCCATTTTATTCTCATCCATCAAACGTCCTACCCTCAATGAGGCCAGGAGTCCCAAGGTTATTTCCGTTTGCATGTCGGCTAATTTTTTTTGAAACAATTGCGTCTGTGCCAAGGGGCGATTGAATTGTATGCGGTCGAGGCCATATTGACGCGCGCGGAACCAACAATCTTCGGCGGCCCCCATAGCCCCCCAGGAAATCCCATAACGGGCACGGTTCAAACACGAAAACGGCCCCTTAAGGCCCGATACGTTTGGCAATAAATGTTCATCGCCGACCTCGACTCCGTCCATAACGATCTCTCCCGTTACGGAGGCACGAAGCGATAGTTTTCCATGGATTTTTGGGGCAGCTAAGCCTTTCATGCCCTTTTCCAATAAAAACCCCTTAATGGCCCCTTCGTGGGCTTCGGATTTCGCCCACACCACAAAGACGTCGGCAATCGGTGAATTGGAAATCCACATCTTGCTCCCATTAAGACGGTAACCTCCCTCCGTTTTTACAGCCACAGTCCGCATTGCTCCCGGATCAGAACCTGCATCAGGCTCCGTTAGCCCAAAGCAACCGACCCATTCGCCTGACACTAGTTTTCGCAGATATTTTTGTTTCTGTTCTTCAGAACCAAAAGCTTCGATCGGATGAATTACTAGCGACGACTGCACGCTCATCATCGAACGATAACCGCTATCGACGCGTTCCACTTCGCGGGCGATCAATCCATAAGCCACGTAGGTAGCTCCCGCCCCGCCATAAGCCTCGTTGAGGGTAGCGCCAAGCAGTCCAAGGTCGCCCATTTCACTGAAGATCTCGCGATCAGTGATTTCTTGTGCGTAGGCCTTGATAATTCGGGGCAACAATTTTTTTTGAGCATAGTCATGCGCGACATCGCGGATCATTTTCTCTTGGGCGGAAAGCATTTCCTCAATGATGAATGGGTCATCCCATTGAAATTTCGTGGATGCTTGGCTCATCCGTAGCCTCTTGTCTGTGTGCAATCGAACTTGGGCCTATATCGACTGATTTTATACGAATTAACCTCAATTGCGGCTATGCCGAGCGGAATAATTCCCTTGTTAGGTACCTCAGTCTCCTTTTTGGATGATCGCCTCGGCCTGCTTGCTCATGATGGACAACTCGGATTGTCAGATTTCGAGCTGCGCAATGCCAATCCCATTTGGGCCTTCGGCGTAGATTGCGATGGCGGTGCGGTCAGCACAGAACCGCAAGGCCGGAGTTCAGATAGAAGACCGACCAAAATCGGTAAAGAAAAATACCGTGACTCCGAGCTAGGTACATTTTCTGCGGGCCTGCGCCTTTGTCTCAACTCGAACCAATGTTCGAAATGATTGAGATCGACTTAGTTGCTAACGGATTCAGCTGTGCGACCGAATCCTGGAACTTGTCGAAGTGTTGGAATC
>JBEBHM010000216.1:0-11856 GCA_040080875.1 Pirellula sp. | reverse complement strand
CCGTTGGAGGTGTGCCTTGGCTCTCAGTGTCTGGGCTCTCAGTGTCTGGGCTCTCATTTTCTTGGTCATCCGATTCGTCCAACGTGTTCAAAATGCTCTTTCCTTTGCGAATGTGGAGCCGAAATCTCGGGACTCCACCTGGGTGATTCTTCGTTGTGACGTTTTTGCGTTCGAATGGTAAGGCGCATTTGGGCTGCGGTTCTTTCCAACGCGATGGTTACCAAGGATAACATCTCGATAGAAAGCATGGAACAGGCTAGCGAGGGCGGATGCGAAGGCTCCGTTCGACGAGTAAACTAGGGAAAGCAAAAAGCCAATCAAATGCACCCCTTATTCCTTGAAGATTGATATTTAGCTAAAGAATGGGAACAGACACTCCTCGATTTAGTCTTCTCGTTTTCGCGTTCATCGCCCCCATGTGCTTTGTTCTCAGCCATGCTCAAGATGAATCCAAGGGACCCACGACCCGGCGGACAAGTTGGGAACTCTCAAAAATCCGAGGGACTCCGGACCCGCCTCCTCCCTATTCGCTGAAACGCGCCTATCCCAACCTCAGTTTTATGGGGCCGGTCTCGATTCACTCGATTCCCAAACGCGCCGGGGACACTTCAAACCGATTCGCGGTTGTGCTGCAGTCGGGCAAGCTTTTCTGCTTTGATGAAGACGAACAAGTAGAAAAAGTGGAATTGATGATCGATTTAGCGAAGCCACCTCCGAAATTTTCAGAGTTTAAGGCCAGTGACAAGCACTCCATCAACGCCTTTAGCATGGCATTTCATCCAGAGTTCGCGACCAATAACTACGTTTATATCTGCTATTTGGTAAACAAGAGCGGCGGCAACCACCCAGACGGCACGCACATCGCCCGTTACAAGATGACGGCGACCAATCCGCCCACGATCGACTACGAGAGTGAAACCACCATCATTCGGTTCGTAGCAGGAGGTCACAACGGATGCACGCTTGAGTTTGGACCCGACGGGTATCTCTACATCTCGATCGGAGATATCGCCGATCCGACACCGCCTGATCCCTACAAGACCGGACAAGATATCAGCGACGTTTACTCGTCCATCCTGCGAATTGACGTGGACCGGCCCTCGAAGGACGGCAACGGAAAAGAATTGCCGTACACCATTCCCGCAGACAATCCGTTTGTGGCTTTGCCAAAAGCTCGCGGCGAAGTGTATGCATTTGGATTCCGCAATCCATGGCGTATGAGTTTCGATCGAGCCACGGGCGACCTGTGGGTTGGGGATGTGGGTTGGGAAGCGTTCGAAATGGTCTATCGAGTGCGAAGCGGCGGAAACTACGGCTGGAGTATCAAAGAGGGACCAGGCGATGTACTCCCCGATTTGCCCATTGGGCCGGCTCCAATCTCGCCACCTGATATTACGCTTGGGCACTCCGATGCCGCATCTGTAACAGGCGGCTTTGTTTATCGTGGAGATCTCATCCCAGGACTTCGGGGTAAGTATGTGTTCGGAGACTGGATCACTCGCCGCTTTTGGGCCGCTGAATTTGACAAGCAACGCGTTACCAACTTTCAGGAGATCGCGTACGGTGAAGTGAAGCCGATTTGCTTTGCGCTAGACCATCGCGGCGAACTGCTCGTCTTGGAATACATTCAAGGCGACCAAAAAGGTGGGATCTATCGATTCGTACCCAACCCTGCTGCGGCCTCTTATGTGCCAAACGCATTTCCAACCAAACTGAGCCAGACAGGCCTATTTCGCGATGTCAAAAAACTTGAGCCCAACGAAGGAGTCGTTGAGTACTCGTTGAACTCCACCATGTGGATGGATGGTGCCGAGCCGATATTTCATCTTGCCATGCCCGGTAGCGATCCGGCTCGCATGTACCAGTCTCCTCAAACTACCTTTGATTGGTTCAAAACCAAAGTGCAGTTCCCAAAAGGGACGGTTCTGGTCAAGTCGTACTATGTTCTCAACGGCCAAGAAAAACGATTGCTAGAAACTCAAATCAGTCATTACGAAGGTCCGAACGACTGGCGCTTCTATTCGTACGCTTGGTTGGACGACCAAAGCGATGCCGTCCTCGTTCCCGCCGAAGGAGTCGTCCATCCGATCTCGCAAGATAAATCAAACTCGCTCGCTCTCGAAAAGAGCCATTGGAACTTTGCCTCGCGCAGCCAGTGTCGCATTTGCCATACGCCGTGGTCGGGCGATGCGTTGGGGTTCATCGAAGAACAATTGCGAAAACCCACTCAACCTACCGATGTATGGCGGGGCTTGTTTCGGCTTGGGATTTTGGAGTCCCCCAAAGGGAATCGCCCCAAGTCCGACGATGCGTTCACGCCCATGATGGGGCTCGATGGTCGGCTCGCGAACGTTCATGTCAAAGCCCGTTCCTATTTGCATAGCAACTGCGCCCATTGCCATCAGTTCGGAGGAAACGGTGCTGCGGGATTCGATATTCGCTTTGAGAAGTCTCTATTAGACACCAAGACCTTTGACGTCACACCGCTCAAGGGTGGATTACAATTGGAGGACGCGAAGCTCATCGCCGCTGGGGATCCCAATCGTTCAGTCTTGTTCTATCGAGATGCCAAATCGGGCAGCGGTCGGATGCCCCATGTCGGAGCCGAGACGGTGGATCGCCAAGGTGTGCAACTTTTAAATCAATGGATCCTTTCGATACCGCGCTCCGAGGAACATCGCAATTGGTTTGACAAGTTGACCGGTCCTCTGCAGCGATTCAATCGCGAGGATCGAATTTCTGCGGCCAGGGAGTTGCTTGCAACTCCAAGCACTGCCTTGTACGTTATGAATGCGCTCGCCGACGGGATCGTACCAGCGGCCGAACGGGACGAAGTCTTGAAACTCGCGAATGTGGCGTCCGAAGCTTCGCGCGACGTGTTAGAGTCGTTCCTGCCCGTCGATCAACGACTGGTTCGACTCGGTACCAACTTCGACAAACAATTGGTACTCAAATTATCCGGAGACGCAATTCAGGGAAAACAACTGCTGTTGAACGGCGTCGGCCAATGCGTTCAATGCCATCGATTCGGCGACAAGGGCAAGGATGTTGGACCCCCGCTGGCAGCGATCGGAGCAAAGTATCCTGAGCGTGAGCAGATGCTCGAACATCTCGTCGATCCTTCGCTGACGATCGCTCCTGGCTTCCGTTCGTCGACCATAGTGACGACAGACAACGAGACGATTGTCGGTCGAGTGAGCGATCGTTCAGAGAAAAAATGGATTGTTATTTTGGCGGACGGCAAGAGTCGCGAAATTGATGCATCCGATGTGGAATTGGAAAAAGAAAGCACTCAATCGATGATGCCCGAGGGGCTGTTGGCTCCTCTCACCCCAAAGCAAGCCATCGATATCGTGGAGTATCTGCGTTCTCTCAAAGAAACGCTCGAGTAATCGAAGACATGACCAACCATTCAACTTCCCCGACACGTCGCAGAATCCTGCATGGGCTCGTCGCGTGCACCGCTGCTCCTTTCGTTGCTGCGGCTACGTCGCTAGGCACAGCGACGCAACCGGCGGCCAGCGAGCGGATGACGCTCGGCATCGTTGGGTTAGGCGCTCGCGGATTTAATCTGTTGGACCAATTCCTTGCAGAAAAAGATGTTCAGATTGTTGCTATTTGTGACGTTCAACCATTGCATTACCGCGACCTCGCTTGGGGAAAAGGAACTGCGTATGGCCTTGAGCCGGCCAAGCGTCGAATCGATAGCAAGTACAACACAAGCCCGGCGATGGGAGTCACCACCACTAGCGACTATCGGGAACTGTGCTCGCGCAAGGATATCGATGCCGTCGTCGTTGCAACCCCCGACCACTGGCATGCGTTGTGCACGCTGGAAGCGATCCAGCAGGGTAAAGACGTGTATTGCGAAAAGCCATTGACGCATACTTTTTTTGAAGGACAAGTCGTGTACCGAAAGGCTGCCGCACGCAAAGCAGTCTTTCAAACGGGGAGTCAACAGCGTTCGGATCCGCGCTTCATCGCTGCAGCCAAGATCGTCCAAAGCGGAGTCATGGGGAATATAGACCGATTTGAGGTCGGACTGCCTCGAGGATACGCCAAACCTCAAGGTGATGTTGACATCGTTGAACCTCCCAAGGACCTCGACTACGATCGTTGGTGCGGACCGTCTGAGAAGCTTGCTTACCGTCGCGCCATCCATCATCGTTGGTGGAGAGGCAATCGCGCGTATGGCGGCGGCGTTCTGATGGACTGGATTGGGCATCACAACGACATCGCTCACCTCGCTTTAAAATCTGATCGCAGTGGTCCCATGCGAGTCGAGTCGGTGGGCTGGCAGTTTCCGGACACGCCGATCTATGACACGCCTCAGGACTACGAAATTCAATGCGCATACCCGGGAAATATCCAAAGTAGCATCTCCAACAAGCACCCTGAGGGCTTGCGGATCTACGGTGAGAATGGATGGCTACACGTTCGGCGTGGTCAATTGACCGTTTCCAGCCCGGCTTGGCTAGAAACCTTAACCAAACCAGGCAAGACCACGGGCTACGATCCGGTGGAGCATGCACGTAACTTTATCGATTGCTTCAAGTCGAGGAGTGAGTGCGCCGCCACCGCGGAAATCGGCCATCGCTCAGTCACGCCTGGCCATCTAGGATATGTGTCGCAGGCGTTGGGGCGGTCGCTCCGCTGGGATGCAGTCAATGAAGTCGTCGTTGACGATGCGGAGGCCAACCAGTTGCTTACCAAGCATGTTTATCGCTCGCCGTGGGACCAGCGCTTTCGCGAACTGAGTTAGTGCGTCTTCCTTCCTTACTTTGGGGTTGAGGGTAGTGGATCTTGTTAAAGATCCCTGCGATCTGGGAGGTTTCACAACCTCCACTACCCCATTGTTAGCCTTGAAGACGCACTAGTTGTCAGGGAATCGCAAGCGAAGATGAGCTCGCCAATAGTGAACAGACTTGGCAACCGATGTGATGACGTTTTTGATTTCTCGCTTCACGGTGAAGCTTGGGCCTGCTGGCACAAAGAGAAGGGTGCCTTCGCGTCGGACCATGACGTTCTCGACGATGATGGCTCGAAGTAGCCAAACCGCCATCGCTTCGTCATCGCATTGGATGCCCACCCAACCCAACGCTTCCGATTCGATGGTCTTAAGTCCCGTGACCATCTCGATCCCTCTCCGGATTTCTCGTGCGACCGAGTGGTACGCGTCGATGTCGCGTCGCGCCTCTGCCCCGCTGACTGCCTCAAGAAGTTTTCCGCGATGCGGCGGCCCACCGGCCATCGCTAAATCGCAAAAGCTGGTCCAGATTTCATCCCAAGCCACTTCCCCTTTTTCGTCCAACTTGAGCGACGCAGTACCCATCGATGTCGGGCGGACGTTGTCCGTTCGACCTCGATACTCGGCAGGGAGCATGGTATCTAAACGCTTGTCCAAGGACATTAAATCCGTATGGAATTTAGCGATGCCTTCTGGCCCGGAATGTTCCTCTCTCTTCATCTCAAAATACCTTTCGATCGATCGCCAGGACAATGCATGCAGGTAACGGTCCATCAACAGGTGGATGAGGCTTGGGTGATGCAACATGTTGCATGGTTCCATTTGGCGTCGTCCCTGCGATGTCAGGATGAGTGGTCCACTGCAGGCCTCTGCGCTGGGGAGTTCTGTCCCCAGTATTCGCCGGACGCAATCCTGAAATTGATCGTATTCATCGTCTGCCATCTTCCATGCAAGAAACAGGAGTGGTATGTCGCGCAAGTGCACCAAACGCTCAAGTGAATCGGACAGGTTCGGAAGATGGGAACACAGATATGCGTACTCGAACTCCGTATCGTGATGACGTTGACGGAGTTCGTGGCACACGAGTGGCAGGTCGTATTGCGAATTGCTGATTTCACGCTGCGTGCTACCAACAATCAGCATCTGCTGAGACGAGCATGGCAAGTGCACATCGATGGACTCGCTTATAAGGCATGCCCAGTCTTTGATGAGGAGCTCCGAGGCAACAAAAATAGAGAGATCTGGCCACAGGGCTTTTGCCAAAGCCACTGCAGAACCGATTGCCGAAAAGTCGATTGGTAATGTGCCGATCGGTATGAGGACTATCCTTCGATACCCTCGGACCGCAACGGACTCGAATAAATCGTCGTAGGATGGCGAACTAAAATGACGCAAATCGGAGGAAATGATCTCGACGGCATGGGGGATTCGACTGGCCAATCGATCTGCAACGCCTTGCCATTGCTCATAACCTCCCACCGGCGCTGGCAGTTGAATGTCGAGAATGGCAATCGTCTTTATTTCGTCATGTGTCAAGTCATCTTCGGAAGTCATCTATGGCATGATATTCTGAGCATCTCACCTCATCAATGACTTGTTGCCTAATACGATGAGTTCATCTCCCTCCGGGAACTGAGCAACACGATGCAGAACGCACATCTCCGGCGCAAGCTGATCTTGAATCTGTTGGTATTGCAGACTGGTCGTTATGATGATCGAGTTTTGGTCGGAACTGGTTCGTAGAGCTTCCTCTGCGGAATCGGTAAAGTTCAGTTTTTGGCCGAAGTAAAAGACCATCGATGGCCGGAAGAACCCGAGAACGTTGATCGCGATTCGTCCTCGACCTGTAACCGGTTGCCAGTCCTGAGCCAGTGATTGAGAGGCTTGAAGTCGATCCACTTCGGGTGCTACGTACTGGCATAGGACGCCAACCATACTTGCAGCTGCGATGGAAAAGGATGCCGCCGACCATGCCGTCTTGCCCGACCGCAATTGCACCCAGCCAATAAGCCCCATGACAATGAGCGGCACTCCTACGATCCCAAACCACATGATTCTCGGTTGAATCTGAGTTTCGATATGTAGCCGATCTAGAACGGTTTGGCCATCCAAGTCCAACAGTCCGCACCCGGGGATCCCAATGCCCAGGACGAGGCCGACCGCGACGAGGAGAATCCAACCTGCATGGAGCCAGCCCCTATTCACGTTGTTGACATTGCCGATCCAGACCGCAAAGTATCGCCCAACCATAATCGCTAAAGCTGGATACGCGGGTAGAACGTAGTTCGGCAGCTTGGTGCTTGCAAGCGAGAAGATGACGAGGTAGACACCCATCCAACAACTGACGAACCGAACGGCTTGGCTGGCCTGTTGTTTCTGCAATGATTGAGAGCGCAATGTTTCAGAGCGCAACGGCCTGACCCAATGCAAAACTGTTGGGATCGCGAATGCAGACCAAGGGTACATTCCAATTATGCAGGCAACGAGATAGTAGTAAAACGGTCCGCTATGATTGTCCATCGCATTTGAGAATCTTCCCAAATGATGAACACCTAGGAACTCGCGTAGGAACTCACCATTCGTTTGCCACTGAACCAATGCGTACCATGGACCAGCTATCAACGCCAACATGAGAACGGCGGAGATCGGACGCATTCGCCATACAGTCATGACAAATGGAACCGGAGTGTAGGGCCATAGCCAATGCGTCCATCTGTTGACTCGACTAGCGTTTGGGGCACTCCCGATGGTTTGCATTTCCGTAAGCAGAAACAATCCAATCACTGCAGTTGGGAACAAGAATCCAATAGGGCCTTTGGTCAGTACCGCCAGTCCCATCACGGCGTATGGGATTGCCCAATGGTGCCATCGCATCGACTTGAGTTTTTCGTCTCGTGTTGTCCCTGAGGATGCAAGGTACACATGAATCCATGCGCAGAGCGCAAGGACGGTAAAGAACGTCAAATGTGCATCGGCTGTAGCTGATCTCGCAACCATGACAAACATGACGGACGAGCTGATTGCAAGACCTGCGAACAATCCGGTCACGGAATCGAACAACCGCTTGGCTATCAGATAAGTAAGTAGAACGGTACCAATCCCGAATAGACTCGAGACAAATCGAGCCCCAAGTTCAGAAACGCCAAAGGTATGGTAACCTGCGATCATTCCCCAAAACATCATCGGAGGTTTGTGTCCGAAGAGCTTTCCATTGAAGGTCGGTGTGATCCAATCGCTTCGCGAATACATCTCCGCAGCCGTTGTAGCGTAATAGCCTTCGTCCTGATCCCAGAGGTGCGTGTTTCCCAATCGGGTCGTCATCAGGACGCTACTGAATAGAAGCAAAACGTAGACGTTTCGATATGCTCGAATGTGGTTCATCAACTACGCCGCTCGGTTGACTAGGGCCGCTTGGTCGATGTGGGGCGCTCGGTAAATGTGCGGTTGGTTTCTGTCTGGGGCGTCCGGAGGATTGATCCAAACAACACGAGCGTGCGTGCCTGAGGATGAGATGTTGACCGAGTCGCCGAGCACATACAATGGGCGTTGTTTGGCTTCGTCGTATACTCGACCTACATAATCACCCACCAAACCTACGGCGGTTAACGTGGCTCCGTTGAATATGAGCTGAAAACAGACCAGAGAGCTCCAGCCCGGCGCAGTGGACTTGACGAACAGCGCAGCGTATACCGCATAGACGGAGTACCCAATGCCGACTGCAGTCAACAACAAGCCAGCCACCAAGCAGATGCGCAATGGCATTGCCGAAAAGGAGGAAATCGCCGTCCACGCTAGCTTGACCAGCTTCCAAGGCGGATACTTCGTCTCGCCAGCCGCGCGCGCAGGACGATGGAATTGAACGATCGTTTCTCGCAACCCCAACCAAGCCACCAGTCCTCGCATGAATCGATGTTGCTCGCGAAAGGCACGGATCGCTTGAACCGCACCTCGGCTAAATAGTCGGAAGTCACCGCATTGCGGCGGAAGTCGCTCGTCCACCGCTTTTTGCATGAATGAGTAGAATGCGGACGCCGTCGCTTTCTTGAACACGCTTTCACCGTCTCGTGCGATGCGTTGGGTTGAGACAACGTCAAAACCTTTTTTGAATTGCTCCACCATCGATTCGAGCAATTCAGGTGGATCTTGCAAATCGGCATCCATCACCACGACCGCATCACCGTTCGAGAAATCGAGGCCAGCCGTGATCGCCGCTTGTTGCCCAAAGTTGCGACTGAATGCAAGCACTTTGACGCGCTCATCCTTTTCGGCGGCTGCATTCAGGATGGATCTTGTTGAATCGCGGCTGCCGTCATCGACAAAGATCAGTTCGTAATCCCAGCCGATGCGATCTAGGACCGGCGGGAGAGCTTCGAAAAGGGTCGGCAGTACTTCTTGTTCGTTGTAAACCGGGAGCACAATCGACAGGAGCATCGTAGTCGCCTCGGGAATTGAGGGTTGAATAATTGCGAGAGATGTATAGATGGACGCCACGGAACTTTAAGCGCGCGACAGTACACGGTTTTGGAGGAATAGCGAATTTAGCTCGACCGGGTCAAGATCGAAAAAGGTGTCCGGAGATCGAAAAAGGTGTCCGGTACCGTTTCAAGGAAAGTCAGCAAAAAATCGGGGATTTAGACTGCGATTCGTCGAATATTTTGGACAGATCGTTCCGCATTCTCGTCTGTCGACCATAATATTCGATCGGAATCGCGGCGCTGTTTTCGGAGTCCAAACACGCTTCTGTAGATAGAAGGTGCCGACGAACAATCGCGTCCTGAACGGTACTCTGCGTTGGTACGATATTTTATCACTCGAATTGTTACTGTTGGATATATGCTCCGTTCCAGACTTGGGTTTCCGGTAAAGTACTTGCTGGCGTTTGCGTTCCTTGCAACACCGCACCTTATCGTTGGTTCGCCTCCAACGAACGACGAGCCCAGCCATTCGATGTTTTCATCGGAACCAGATTCTCCTCAAGAACGAAGTCGCGGTCCCAGAGATAGTGGAAGAGTTTATCGCAATCGTGTTACTCCCAACTGGATAGAGGGGACTCACAAATTTTGGTACCGCAATGACCTACCGCAAGGGAGCAGAGAGTTCATCCTCGTAGATGCTACCCTCGGTAAGCGCGAGTTAGCCTTCGATCACGAGGCGGTCGCCAAGTCGCTGGGGCCAAATTCCAAAAGTACTCATTTGCCGATCGAACAATTGGAATTTCAGTCTCTAGATCACATATTGCTTATCGGCACCGAGAAATCTTTCCGATGGGACATCAAATCCCAATCGCTATCCGAGGCGGCCAACACTCAACCTACTCCGACCCCACCTGTGGCCAGGACAAACCAAGGCCGTGCCAATGGAGGTGAGACTTCCATCACTTTTGAAAACCGAACCAAATCACCGGTAGAAATATTTTGGCTTAGCGGAGATGGTAGCAAACAGAGCTACGGAAAGATCGATGCCGGTTCGTCCAAAGATCAACATACCTTTAGTGGTCATCGTTGGCAGATCGTGAATGCTCAAGGAGAAATCTTAGGCGAAGTAACCGCTCAAGATAGCCCATCCAATATTGTCGTGGATGGTCGACCGATTGATTCCAATTTGCCTGCGCGACGTCGGCCACCGACAGGTCTGCGTACCGGAACTCGCGAATCGATTTCCCCTGATGGAAAGTGGCGTGCCGTCGTACAAGACCACAACGTCGTAGCGATTCGAGTGGATTCCGACGAACGAATCGCACTGACCAAGGATGGGGCGGAGTCCAATGCATATGGTCAACTGACTTGGTCACCGGATTCGCAAACAATCGTAGCTTTTCGCGAAAATAGTGTGGTGAAGCAACCGGTTCATCGAATACGCTCATCACCACCCGACGGAGGACGGGCCAAACTGGAAACAAGCCCCTATGTATTGCCGGGCGACCCATTTCCAACTTACGAACTAAACCTTCTAAGAGTTGAGAACGGCCAGCAGATCAAACCTGAGGTTGACCGGTTCGAGCACGAGTGGTTCCGTCCGCGTATTCGTTTTCATAAAGACGGTTCCAAGTTCACCTACGAGCAGACGGACCGAGGGCATGGAAGGTTTCGCTTGATTGAAGTTCGTCTGCATGACGGAAAAACTCGCAACATCATCGACGAGAAATCAGAAACTTATATCTGGACCGCCCATACGGAGAATCAGCGCCTTTCGATTTTTCAGTGGCTCGGTGAATCCGATGAACTGCTGTATGCGACAGAAAAGTATGGTTGGAGACAACTCATTCTTGTCGATGCCGCATCGGGCAGCGAAAAACGGGTGCTCACTCCCGTCGGGATAGTTGTTCGAAGCGTTGAATCGGTCGATGAACAGAATAGGACCTTATGGTTCAGTGCGAGTGGTCGGCCAGGACAAGATCCATACCATATCCACTATGGCTATGTCTCGCTGGATTCTGGAGAACTGACGTGGATCACCGAAGCGAATGGCAACCACACGATTCAGTTCTCTCCTAAGAGAGACTTTGTCATCGACACCTTTTCACGCGTGGACTTGGCGCCCGTCACGGAGCTTCGAAGGGTGTCCGACGGCCGGAAAGTTTGCGATCTCGAGAGTTCGGACATAACGGAATTGAATGCGAGCGGATGGACGCCGCCTGAGGTTTTTGTAGCCAAGGGACGCGACAACCAAACCGATATTTGGGGAATCATTTGTCGCCCCAAGGACTTTGATCCTAAGAAGAAATACCCCGTCATCGAAGACATTTACGCTGGACCACAGGGATCGTTTGTCCCCAAATCCTTTAGTCCAACTATGCGATACGAATCGCTGACCCGTTTAGGCTTCATCGTCGTCAAGATCGATGGAATGGGTACTGCCAATCGGTCCAAAGCGTTTCATGATGTTTGCTGGAAGAATCTCAAAGATGCGGGATTTCAAGACCGTATATTATGGATGAAATCGGCTGCTTCTATGAATGCGGAGATGGATCTGTCATGCGTCGGGATCTATGGTACATCGGCCGGAGGGCAGAATGCTGCCGCTGCCGTTTTGTTTCATCCCGAATTCTACAAAGTCGCAGTCGCCGCATGTGGTTGCCATGACAATCGAATGGATAAAGCGTCGTGGAA
>JBEBHM010000215.1:0-11860 GCA_040080875.1 Pirellula sp. | reverse complement strand
GCTTTACCGTACTCCCACATAAAGTAGGAGCGGTTTTTCTTAGGGAACGGATCCGCAGGGGACGAGACGCCCAAGCTGACCAAAACATCGGGTACAAACGGCGGTGTACGAATTGCAAAGAAGAGACCAACATTGCTCATCGCTACAAATGGTTCGCTAGGTTGCCATGAACAATAGAGTACTTCTACCAGTAGTCGCTGTTGCTTCTCGGAGAATTGGTTATCCACAGGCGCACCGTCCTCTGTAACGATATGATCGATGTTGGGATGCAATTCGACAGGCAATAGATTTTGCTGAGAATCCAACAGCGGCGGCTGAATTGGTACTTCGGTGGACATTTTACGGCTCCTGTGGCAGGGAAACGTTCCTGGAAGCGTCTATTGTAACGTCGATTGTCGATGAGTCCAAACTCGCTTAGGCGTCCGGCATTAAAACTTCTACCAGTAGCATGGGCTTCCAGCCTGTGAAAGATCACCATTCACAGGCTGGAAGCCTATGCTACAACAGTTCGCGACGCCAGCGTTCGGGAACCCCTTCGAAGGCTGATTGATACGTAGCTTCCAGCGGGATCATCACATGACCTGGCGGGCGCAAAAAGAGTGGCATGTCGGGGAGCGGTTTCCCAACGCCAACGGGCTCAATGAACGCTTGCCGTTCGAGCCCACCGGTGGATGCAACCATCGTTAATGGTTCATCGACCGGCAATTGGAACGGAGACTCTTGATCTTCGAACCGCTCCCAAATTGCTCCGTGAATTCCTTGTGGGTCACGAGGGCTGGGGGGAAAAAGATCGACGATGAGTAAATGCACGCCGGCTTTTAGAAGTTCGTGCACCTTGTCCACAAACGTTTGCAATGAGTAGCGACTCGACTTGTTGCCCGGTGAAACGATTTCGATTATCGCTATAACCTCGTCACCACTTCGATGCCGAATCACTACACGACTTCGCCTCTCTGCGTAAACCTCTATTTCCGTTTTAGCCATGAAGCGTGTTTGGGGCAACGCTATGGCCAATCCACCATCCATTTCCAAACTGCGTTGAGAGGGCACAGGATTGTCTACTTCATCGTCAAGTAAACCAACATTGCCGAGTGTCAACACGTCGGGTCCAAGCCCCCCAGCTACCTGCTCCGCCATAGCGTAATATTCGCGAGGTAGAATCCCACTGTTCAAAGCACGCTTCATACTCGTGATCCATTCATGATGAAAATCGTGAAATGTTCCAGCGATAACGCGCGTCCAATCGTGAACTGGCATGTTGAAAATCCTCACTCGTTGCTTTTCCATCAGTTCAAATGCAGTAGGAAATTTTACTGGAGTTATCCAAGGGTGGGAATTGTGGAATACTCAACATTGTCGAGAATGAATTCAATAAGTGGGTGACTTCTGCCGGAAGTCACCATGCACTGTAAGGATACGCAGCGTAGGCCCTAAATCGTTGACTTGATTGGAGTCAATGTAGTACTTAGTTCACGGTCGCACTCGGCAAGTGCGACCCACGGTGGGTGACTTCTGCCGGAAGTCACCGTGCGCTGCCTATTTTTGGTTTACTGAATTCAGTTCCTTTGTAACACCAAGCAGTTCGGCTGCTTCTGCGCGGAAGCGCCGCAGTTCGTCGTCGTTCGGTTTGTTCTTGTCCATCCAGTCAACTGACTGGTCGTACCAAGTGCGAGCCTCTGACTTTTCGTCGAGTTGCCAGTAGGCCATTGCCAGAAAGAAACCATCTATGCTGAATGATTTGTCACTCAGTTTGATCGACTTCTCGAGACTGTCGATAGCCTCCTTCCAGCGACCGCTCCGGTACTGCGCGACGCCAAGCGTGTTCAGGCTGTTGCCATTAGGAGGCTCTAGCTGAACCGCATTCATTGCAAGCTCCACGGCCTTAGCTGGATCTCTTAATTTCGGATCTGACGATGTCGCGAGGAGCCAAGCCAGGCCGTTTATTGCCCGCACATAATTCGGCTTAAGTCGAAGGGCATCACGATACTCATCGATAGCCTCGTCCAGCTTTCCCTGTTTGCTCAAGGCAAGGCCCAAGTTGTTGTGTAAATTGCACGCCTCATCAGACGAACTCGCTATCTTAATCGCCTCACGCCACTCGGTAATGGCCTCGTCTAACATTCCCTGCTTACTCAGAAAATGGCCCAAGTTGTTGTGTATTAGGAACGCATTATCAGTCAAAGGCGTTGACTGAAGTGCCTCACGCAACTCGGCGATGGCCTCGTCCAACTTTCCTTGATTCCCCAGAATTGTGCCTAAATTGAGGTGGGCCTTAGTGTACTTTGGTTCGAGTCGGATAGCTTCACGGAACTCGTCCATAGCCTCATCGAGTTTGCCCTGCGTCCACAAGTTATTACCCAAGTTGGCGTGAACCAGGTGCTCTTGAGCAAAGGGCTTTAATTTCAGCGCGTCACGGTACTCGGCGATGGCCTCTTCCAGATTCCCCTGTTTCGCCAGAATGTTGCCCAAGCCGTTGTGGGCGTTGGGAAATTCCGGTTCGAGTCGTATTGCTTCGCGGTATTCCTTGACAGCCTCATCCAGTTTCCCCTGTTCCCCCAATCGATCGCCGAGCAAGCAATGGTCACGTGCCGAGTCTTCTACAGAATTTAACTCTCGACTCTTGCTGATGGCCTCTTCGTTGTTTTCAGATGCAATTCGTTCCTTGAAGGCATCGCTGTTGCTGTACACGTAGCCGCGAGAGGCGTTCCAGACCACCACATTTCCAGTGGTGTGAATTCCAGCCAGTTGTAGTCCATCGGGGCTCCAGGCTAACTGCTTCATACCGCCAGCGCCCTCGGTCAGCGTCAGGAGTTCCTCGAGAGTTTCGGCGTCGAGGATTTTGACCTGCCCTTGATCATCTGCGGACGCGATCCGTTTCGAATCAGGTGACCAAGCAAAGCTTCGAATCCTGGATTGATGAACGGTCAGCGAATTCAATAGTTTGCCGTCGGCCGCATCCCAAATACAAGCCAATCCAGTCAAATTGCCAGCCACAATTCGTGTTCCGCCTGGATTCCAAGCGATAGCAGTTGCCTCTTCGCCAGACGACCCGAGGCGCATCTTGAGGTATGTATCCGACGCCACTGCATCGAATATGTAGACCCAGCCAGCATGTTGCAGGGTGCCACCATCTGCTGATTGTCCCCTGCCTGCGACCGCTAGCCTGCGATGATCCGGTGACCACTGCGCGTCGTTGCCGAGCTTGACAAGTTTGTTGAGGATGCGAGTTTTATTGCGTGCATCCCAAATTTGGATTTCCTCTTTACCTACGGTCACGACTTTGGACTCATCTCCGGACCATAGGATCGCTTCACCGTTCGAGTCCTTTATAGGTTGCTTGTTCTTTCTGGATGGTTCGCGGTCGCAGTATTCAATAAATTCTTCCATAGCCGATGATTTGATGCGTTTGTCGCTTTCGAACTGCCAAGGCTGGACCGATTTATTGACTACTTTACGGGTAGCAAGATCGATCGTTGCGATGGAACACTCTTCAGTCGTACAAACGATTTTTTTCGAATCGGCATCCCAATCGATCGCTAATGCTTTGGTGTTGCCGATAGAGATGCGATGAAACGTGGGACTCTCAAGCACGTCCCAAACTAGCACTCTTTGATCGGTGCTTCCCGTAACAAGTCGCAATCCCGTCGGATCCCAGTCGACATCATTCACCGTTGCATCATGGCCGAACAACGTCGAGTGTTTCTTTCCGTCGGCTTGTCGCCAAACATGCGTGACGCCGTCGGCACCACAAGTCGCGAAAGAAGGATATTTTGGGTTCACGGCAATTCCGCGAACAGCCCCTTCATGGGCGTGGAAGTCCAAGACAACCTTCCAAGTGTCGACATCGTGAACGATGCAGCGCCCCGAGCTATCTCCGAAGATTAGCTTCGTTCCGTCAGTAGAGAACGCTACACTGTGAGTAGACTTATTTCCGGTAGCCATGCGCGCGGTCTTTGTGACGATTTCACCGGTCGTAGGATCGATAACTAAGACGCCCCCACCGCTTCGAGCTATCGCGGCGAGATTACGTGTTGGGTTCCAACATGCATGGTTCAGATTATCAACATCCTCAACTACAAATAAGCACTCCCTCGTTTCGACATCCCAAATGCGACAAGTCTTGTCGAACGACACAGATAGTAGTCGTCGACCGTCAGGATTCCAGCATTCCTGCGTCACCGAAAACGTGTGACCCTGCAAAACCTTCACTTCGTTCGTCAATGAATCCCAAATCCTAATAAGATTTTCGGTATGAGCGCTTCCCCACGCATAGTGACGACTGTCGGGGCTCCACGCCCCTCCTGCTTTAATCATACTGCCATCTTCGTTCCTATAAATCAACACCTGGCTTGCGGCATCGCAAATCAAAATGCCGTCATTGCCAGTTGAAGCTATGTGCTTACCGTCTGGACTCCAATCAACATCCTCCACTTGTCTGCGATGCCCGAGAATGGCAGCGGTCTCTTGATGGCTGGCACCTAAGAGGTAGTGCCATTCCCATGCTCGCATGTCAGTCGCATCTGGCGCCGGAATGTGTGTTTTGAGCGTCTTGTGCAGACGCAACGCATTCACATCGCGATAGTCGATTCCGGCCAAGCGAATGTCGGCCTTGTAGAGAGCCTGCTGAGTCGCATTGCGTTGCCCAACAGCTTCTATTTGCAGTCGATTGGCCTCCCGTTGTTGCGTTTCCGCAATCATGCGCTGCGCGTCTGCTGACTTGCGATTGCGTTCAGAATCGATTAGCGCACTATCCGCAACGATAGCAAAACGAGTACTCAGAGCCGTGGCAACGACCATGATGCACAACATTGCCGCGGAACTGATCAAAGCAATACGATGACGTCGTGCCAACTTGCGAATTCGATACAGAGTGGATGGAGGCGACGCTTCGACCGGTAGATCGTCCAGAAAACGCTCCACGTCCTTCGCAAGGCTGTTAGCTGACTCGTATCGCCGATTTCGGTCCTTCTCAATTGACTTCATAACGATCCAATCGAGTTCGCCTCGAATCTGCTGACTTAGCTTGCGTGGCTCTATTTGCCGTTGACCTGCGACCGTCGATTGTGCCTCCGCGTTCAAAGTACTCACGCGCGCACTTGGCTTTGGCGGATCGACTTCGCGAATGATGCGCCGCATCTCGTCGAAGCCGGCTTGCTTGAGCGTGTCTTTGTCGAAGGGCGTATTCCCGGTAAGCAACTCGTAGAGCAGTATACCCAACGAGTAGACGTCGCTGCGAGTGTCGATGTCGAGACTGCTTTGGCCCGCTTGTTCTGGGCTCATGTAAAGGGGCGTTCCGACCATTTGGCTGAAGGCCGTGTAAAGCGTGTTGTCGGTCAACTGCTGACCGATCGCCTTGGCCACTCCGAAGTCGATGACCTTCACCACGGGCGTCACATCATGGACGGCGACGATGACGTTTGAGGGCTTGATATCGCGATGGATGATCCCTTTTTGATGGGCATGCTGTATCGCGTGGCAAACTTGCATGAACAGTTCCAGCCGATCACGAGTCTGTAGCTTTTGGTTGTCGCAATGCTCGGTGATCGGCACACCTTTGACCAACTCCATGACAAAGTAGGGTAGCCCATTTTCAGTCGTGCCGGCGTCCAAGACCCGTGCGATGTTGGGATGATCCATCAACGCCAATGCTTGGCGTTCGGATTCGAATCGCGAGATAACCTCGCGACTCCCCATGCCCGGCTTGATGATCTTGAGAGCTACTTTGCGACGAACCGGACGTTCTTGCTCGGCGACATAGACGCTTCCCATGCCTCCTTCGCCGAGCAGTTCACGCAGTTTGTAAGGGCCGATCTGGCGGCTGATGTTGCTTGTCGATTGAGCCGCAATCGTCGGAGCAAGGGCCGCAGGTCGATCCACGACGGAGCCCGCAGCAAAATAGTCGCGAACCATACTTTGAAGATCGGCCAGCTTGGAGCCGTCGCTGCCACACGCCTTTCGAAGATAGGTATCGCGTTCATCGGCGTCAGCAATCTCGACTGCTTCCGAGAGTAGTGTTTCTAGGCCTGAAGGGATGGGGTTGATTTGGTGAGGGATGAGACTTGAGGGTTGAAGCGTGAGGGGTGAGGTGTGAGGGGTGTCGTATGTAGCGAAGAGCCTAACAATCCACAGGGTAAACCTGTGGGATTCATCACTCCTCGTTCAGTTTGCGATACAGCCAAACTTTGGCCATGGCCCAGTCTTTCTTCGCGGTCGCGAGGGAGACTCCCTGCGCATTTGCCACCTCTTCAAGTGTCATGCCCGCGAAAAAACGAAGCTTGACCAACTGCGCTCTTCGTGGCGACTCTATTTCATACATCGACAACGCTTCATGCATGGCCAAGATACGATCGGCCTCGGCAGAATCGATCGAGTTTGCAAAGGTAGCTGCTTCATCCAGTTCCACGCGGGCTCTGCCACCACCGTGGCGTACACGCTGCTTGCTTCGCGCTTGCTCGACAAGTATTCTCCGCATGGCTTCGGCTGCTGCCGAAAAGAAGTGGCCTCGGCTGTCCCATTGGGGTTCCTCATCGCTGTGGCCGATCAAGCGTGCGTATGCTTCGTGTACCAGTGCAGTGGCTTGTAATGTCTGACCTGGTTTCTCATTGGCCATTTTTACGGTCGCGAGCTTTCTTAATTCATCGTAGATCAAAGGCAAAAGCTGATCCGCTACTCGTGGATCGCCCGAACTCATTTGCGCTAAGATTGCGGTCACTTCGGACATGGCTTTTCGTCCTTTGGTATCGAGAGAAAACGCACCGCGTTTCTTGCCCCCTTCTCCCTCGGTAATCCGGGGGAGAAGGGCTGGGGATGAGGGGGGAAGCACTGATCACGGCTGAGAATAACTCCGTGGCGATCAGCGTTGGGACCATTCTAGCGTTTTCCGGCAGTACGCTTTTGTGGGTTATTGAGCAACGGATCATCGGACCATGCTGCGAAATAGGCGTCGGCAATTTCCGCTGTGAAAATCTGCTTCTTCACGATCGATCTAGTTTGGCTCGAAGCCGGTGGTGGTGGGTCCGCGATTCCTTGTGGATTCGTGTTGCCGGCGGACAGAGCAAAACTGGAGGTTGGAGATGCCGAACCGCTCGTTCGGCCTGTGGCTGCGTCGAATTGATAGACTCGGTCGGTGTTATTGTCGACGATCCAAATGTTACTGACATTGGCCGGGTCGATCGTGAGTCCAGTCGGACTGCCGCCACCAGACGTGATTGTCCAACTGCCCAGCAACGTTCCGCTGACATTGTATTTGAAGACTTTGTCGGTGAGCAAAGTATCGTTGAGGACCCAGATACTTGAGCCGTCCGTGACAAGGTCGGTTGGACTGGTGTTGCTGCCGTTGAGGGAAAAGCTGCTTGCTGCGGTTTGGCTACCGGAGAGTCTACTAGCGGCGCCAGTGTACTTGAAGACCTTGTCCTGCTTTTTGTCGACGAGCCAGACGTCGGTACCGTTGGTGGAGATGCCTTCGAGCTGGGCCTGGGCATTCAGCCCCCCCGCCGTCCACGAACCCAGGAGGCCGCCGCTGGCGTTGTATACGTAGACCTTCTTGTTCGCATCGACGACCCATACCTTGCTGCCGTCCACATTACTAGCGGCGCCGCGCGGAGCGGTATTGCCGGCGTCTAAACCGTTCGCCGTGACGAACTGGTTCGTAGCCTGATATTCGTAGGTTTGGTCGTATGTCGCATCATTAACGACGAAGAATTTGGTGGCGGGCCACGCATAGCCCAGGGCATTGGCAGCATTGAGACGCCCCCCAGTGAGGCATTTACCAACCAAGGCGGCTGACGGCTCGACCGTGGAAAGGATGCGTGACTTAATCCATTGATAATCCCAGTCAGGACTAGGATTAATTGTTTGAAGCAACGCTGCAACGCCGACGACGTTGGCAGCGCCGCCAGAGGTTCCACCCCCCGGATTGGTTGGGCTGGCTAAGTCGACCGTAGTAGGTCCCCAATTCCATGCGGAATCCATTCGATCGTTCGCATTAAACGCAGTGACCGAAATAATGTTGTCCAGATCAAAGGACGCCGGATACACCGGCGTCACGTCGATGTTCGTTGCGTTATTCATGCTAGGCACAACCACAAGCTGACCCTTGAGTCGCGCTTGGTCGATCGCGTTGTAAAGCACTTGGGAGAAGGTATAACCGCCACCCCATATACCTGCAATTGATGCCCCATTGGCATTCGAGTAATCGAGACCCGCAGCGGCAGTTTGAGGATTGTAGTCCCAAGAAGGGTCAGGACTGACGATGCGTATAGGCATGACGCTGACCAATCTGTTCATTCCAACATAGCCCACTCCATTGTCCGGAATCGCTCCGATCCATTGCGTCATTCGTAGACCATGATTATCGTTCAGGGGCGGTGAGGGATCATTATCATTGTCAATAAAATCCCAACCGACCAGATCATCGACTTTTCCATTCATCCCGTCATCCACGCCGTTAGCCCAGCGCAAATCCTGCAATAGGTCGCCGCCATCAATGTAACCCGTCCCGTTAAAATCAGTGACGAAGTTAGTATTTGCAGGATTGTTAAGATCGCGGAAGGTAATGAGGCCGTCACCGTCAGTGTCCGAAAGCGCCGTTCGCAACGTGGCAGGAATCTCTGCTTGGTTCAACCAGATATTCAAGTAGATATCGGGATGCGTGTAAGGGACCCCTCTTTCAATCTCCGCTACGACGGTCTTCATGCTACCAGTGGTCACAGTCCACGCTTCCGGCGCGTCGATATCAACGTCGTACGTGCCGCCATTTTGTCCAACGTTGTCGAGGCCCCACTGCAATGTGGCATAATCTGGGTCGTTAAAGCCAGCCATCAATGCTCGCTCTTCTAGACGCTCCAATCGGAGTCGGTTTCCAAAGCGTCGTCTGGATGTAGCTTTGGAAGACCCGCTTCGCTTTGCATTTCGAAGAATTGTCAGCATTTTTGTCAGGTGATTCATCGTATTCTCCGTTTCGGTTTTTTCGCTGCTCTATTCGTCCACACCATCAATGCGATTTTTTGAGCGGAAGGGTATAAGCAATTCCAAATGGAATTCTTGAAGAGTTTTGGAAATGAACATTCGGGCAAGCGACTATGTCGGTCCAGCCTCACCCCACAGATAGAAGCGCAAATCATGCGACAACCGGACTAAATCTTTTTAGATTAGCCCGGTTAATGGGGAGTTACACGAAAAATCTTAGAGTGCTGACAGTCTACGATGTCGTCCGCCCGCAGAGATGCGGACCTGCTTGTTTGCAATGCCCATTTCCGACAAGTATCTTATCGGATGCTCGCTCGAAAGTTACGAATCAAGGTTGTCTCGTCAACGCTGTATCGCTGGCCCAGAACCTGGTCGATAGCCAAAGCGGTTAGGCCTGGTAGACACATACTCTCTTGGACAACAAATACGGACCCTCATTCAGTCGTGCTATCGTTAGACTCAAGGTTGATCTACAGTCCAACGGCATTGCTCCAGTACAAAGTCAGGGCGCCGAGATCACAGCTCTTGCCGTCTCGCCGGATGGGGTACTCGCGATCGGAAATCCAGAAGGGGACATCGAGCTCTGGTCGATCAATCGCCGCGAACCAGAACAGATATGCAAACTGGTGACGCTACCAAACTGTATCACGATGCTAGAGTTTTCTCGCGACGGCAAGAAACTTGCCGTCCAAGTCGATGGAGAATCCGCCGCCCGAGTTCTAAGCTGGGAAGATTTCCGATCAAGATTAAGGGATTTCGATTTGGATTGGGAAAATGGTAAGTAAAAAGCCTGGAAGCCTATATCCCCCGCAAATACTGCAATCGTTGTTTTTGCCGAAATGTTCTGAACCGATTGATTCTTTCGTGCAGAGAACTACGCTAGCAAGTTGAATATCAGATTGCTGCCAGATTACTTACAGTTCTCCCTATGACGGCTCCAAAGATTTTGACTTGTACGATTGAAATACGTTGGGAGCTTACGAAGCCTGATGCGCAAGAGGATTTCCAATGGCGTGGCTCGGCTAGCGCCTCAGGATCAATGAAATGCATGGGCGAATTCAAATTGAATCGTACGGGTCTAAAGATCCTTTTAAACCTTTTTGCGTGCGTGTTTGCGCTTGTTGTTGCAACACCAAACCTTTGGGCTGACACGATCACGCTGTACGATGGGGCTGGATTGCCCGCCAATCAGTCTTGGCTCGCGTACACGTCGATTGGGGGAGCGGCCACTCAAAGTTCCGTCGCGGGCGGAGTTCGACTTCAAACTGATTTGCAAAGCCAATCTGGGTATAGCAACTATACGATCTTGAGCACTCTCAAGAATGCGGCATTCCCGACGTTGAACCGAAGTGTCGGATTTGAGCTATCCTTTTCGCTGGCCATTGCCTCGGAGTCGCACTCCAACAATGATCGAGCAGGATTCTCGACCATTCTTCTTGGCAGCGACAGACGGGGTATTGAACTCGGGTTTTGGAACAACGAGATTTGGGCTCAGTCATCAAGCCCACTTTTCCAGCATGCCGAGGGTGTGGCCGTAAACACATCCGTCGTTAGAAATTACCGTCTTCAGATTTTGAACGACGTTTATACGCTCATGGACGGGAATAACCTGTTGTTGAGCGGAGCCGTCCGAGACTACACGGCCTTTAACGGCGCGCCCGGCGGAGTGCCGTATTCGCTGGCAAACTATGCATTTCTCGGGGACGATACGACCAGCGGGGCTGCCGATATTACCCTTGGCATGGTAACTCTCCAGTCCAATCTTTCCGCCGTCCCTGAGCCCGCGAGTCTGTCGCTGCTCTTAGCCGCTGTTTTTGTTATGCTGCTTCTATGGCAATACAAAAACTTTCAGGCGTACTGCCGATTGTGCATACGCCCTTTACCGATGATGACCGCATCGATTCAGCAACGTTAAGGCGAACCATCGATTGGGCTTTCTCCGTCGGTGCAAATGGGTTGGGCACCGGAATGGTGTCCGAGATCCTGCGATTGACGGTGGACGAACGGCTTGCGTTGACCTCCCAAATCGTCGAGATGAGCGATGATCGGGGGCCCGTTTTTGCTGCCGTGGGTGCAGAAAGCGGCAAACAAGCGGCAAGCTTTGCTGCGCATGCAGAGCAGGCCGGCTGCAGCGCTGTCATGGCCACTCCACCCTTGACAACCGCTTTGTCGATCGCCGCCCACATCGACTATTATCGAGAACTGGCGGATGGCATATCGATTCCCATCATCGTTCAAGATGCGTCGGGCTATGTTGGAAATGCCATCCCGATGGAGGTCTATGCACAATTGCTCGAACGCTATGGCCCTGAACGAATCCTGTTCAAACCCGAAGCCTCGCCGATCGGACCCAATTTGTCCGCATTGCGAGATGCAACGCAAGGCAAGGCAAAGATATTCGAGGGTTCAGGCGGTATCTTGCTGATCGACAGTCATCGACGTGGCATCGCGGGAACGATGCCAGGCATGGATCTTCTCGATGGGATCGTAGCGCTTTGGAAAGCCCTGGAGCGCGGTGACGAAATGAGAGCCTACGCAATTTACTACCCCATATGCGCCATCGTGACGCTCCAATTGCAAGCCGGTCTCGATGGATTTTTAGCCATAGAAAAGTACCTCATGGTCAAGCGCGGCCTTTGGAAATCCGAACGACGCAGACGTCCGTACGGCTGGACCCTCGATCCCGAAACGGCTGCCGAAGTGGATCGATTATTCCATCAACTGACGGAAACTTTGGTCCAGTATGGCGACTCCCAAGATCAATAGTATTCGACCTAAGGCTAGCGGCGGAATGACACTCCTCGCCGAACGCCACCACCGTAGCTTGCTCGGTGGAGTGAAGACTGTTCAGCTAGCAGGGAATCACCACACAATCGTGCTCCCCTCTAACGTG
>JBEBHM010000903.1:0-3170 GCA_040080875.1 Pirellula sp. | reverse complement strand
TCTTTGTTCATCATTGTTCTCACTAATTCCAATGGAGTTCCTGTGCTGCTTGTCGAAAAATCTCTTCGTCAATTCTCAACGCCCGACGAGCTACTGCATTGAGCATGCAGGCCGTTGCTGCATTGTTGATGCCGCGTGGATTGCCTCAGGTGAACTCATGAATCAGATCCTTGACACCTTCATCGAAGAGCTTCACGTCACCACCGCTACTTCCAACCGAGTAGTCGATGTACTTACGCGTTTGATCTTTTGAAAGCGGCTTCAGTTGGAATCGGACACTCACTCGATTGACGATGTCGGTGTACTCAGCCCGCTTGAGCGTATGTCGAAGCGATTCTTGACCCACCAACAAGATCTTCAACGGCGGACCTGCCTCGACTGCCGAACTATCCAACAGGCGCAGATCCACCAACGCATCTCCGCTAAGCAAGTGAGCTTCATCAAAGATGAGCAGCATCGTGCCTTCGCTTCGCTTAGCTCGCTCAAGAATCTGGCTATACAACCTCCCTTTGCCGAACCTAAGGCTGTCGATTCTGGATCACGAGCTTCGCAAGCGATCGGCTCCAAGTAATAGCTGCCACACAGAGCTGCGAATTCCGGATGAAGCACGGCGTTGCGTCCCGATCCGCTAAGAACTGCCGCTTTGAGATTGTCGAAGATGATCTTCTTGGGTGAACCGCGAAAGAACTCCAGCGCATGAACGATGCAGCGATAAAATTCGCTCTTGCGCTGCGAAAGTGTGAACTCGATGTAAATCATTTTTGAGTAGCACAGTATCTGTTTGACTAACTTCTCATACGCGAGCATGCGTTCGAATCGCTTTTGATAGATCGTTAACCGCTCCTCTTTCGTCGTTACAAGCTGAAGTTCCGCCTGAAACAACTGATCTTGGGCAGTGAGCACTGCTTCTGGATCCGTTTCGCCCGCCGCAAGGCTTTTTTCAAGCAACTCAACACGCTTCTTTAGGCTTGTTGACCGGGTCGTGCTTCGCCGCCTCCGCATCGACGTGTACGTTATGACCATGGACGATCTTTTAACCGTCGGAGCCTTGCGCCAACACGTGCGTGCACCGATTCTGCGCTTTCGGGAAAGTTCGTCCATCTGGTGCAAGGAAGGCGTGGTGCGTCATTGCAGCCACAGCCATATACAGAGCATCGACAAAAAGACTCCGTAGACTCGGCGAAGGAGATTTTCCGAATGCCAAGTCTTCACGGTGCGATTTACCGAGAACAGAACGGCAACGGAAATCCCGATGTAGAACACAGCGAGCCAAACACCGAGGCTTCCGTTTGACAACGCGATGCCACTCGCAGGTCCGATCACGAGAATTGCAGCTAACAGTTGACGCAGTGTGAATGTCATGTCGTCTCGTCAGAATATCGCATGTAACGAACGCGGCGGTTGATCTTCAAATGCAAAACGTCGAGCTACCGTGACTCGGGTGCAGCGGATGGTTCGTCGGCTTCACGAGGTGGCTGCGCGTGCGATGCTGGGATCTTACTCAAAACTCCTTTGATGGCGTGCTCGAAATCGTCCTGGGAAGAATGCGCATGTAAACGCACATCCTGAATAACATGCTGGTGATCGAGAAGAACGATCCCTGGAGTTCCCGTGTTATTCCAGGCTTTGCCAATCGGACCCTGTAAGCCATCCCACCAGCATCGCCATGTAATCTCATCCGATGCCAGGGAGGATTTTAACGTGTCGACATTCTCATCCCGATCTGCCACGGTGTCCCGTGCAGTTCACCGGTCGCGGGTCCGCCTCGCCGGATTGCGAATGCGAGTGCATCGAACGCAAACGGCGATTCCCTGTGATCCTTGGCAAATGCAAGAAAACGGGGAAGCATTTGCGAATCAGCGTTAGGTTTGGAGGTCTGTTCATAATAGAGCTTTAGCCACTCCTCATCCGTCATGTCGCTTTTGTATTGAGGTTGATCGTCTGAAGAAACTGCGTCGGTCGCTTCGCATAGGCGATCGTATTTCTCACCAAGCGTACAGAGTTGAGCCTCGACGACGACGTTTTTTTCTACGGCCCAAATACACCGGGCATCAACAGCCACGATTATGCAAGTGATAGCTACCCAAGCGAACTTTTTCAATTGCATTTGAGCTGCTCCGTTTGTGGAAGTGGGTTAATGGATGCTCTGGCGATTCGCTACGCCTCGTTACAATGTCCGACACACACGTTGAATTAGCCGGCGGCTTGGGTGGAACGGTTTGTTCGTCGATAGCGTTGCAGTTTCGGCATCCATCTCGATCAAAGTTCCCCAGTATTGTATCGCGCGAAATAAGATTGCGGTTTTGGTCAAGGCGTTATTCCTTCGATCAGATCGCCGGACGTGAAAACGCACCTCGTGCAGAAGAGCAATCTTTCATTGATGGAAACTGCGTCCCCACAACGCACAGCCTCCCCACAGAATCCGCAGCGTTTATCGTTGTTTGAGGAATTCGGTGCGGAGTATGGATTTGTGTCAAAATCAGATGCATGCGATGGATGTTGTTCGGTTGAGTTTTCGTCAGCCGCAGTAGACGCACGTGAAGCTGCCACGTCAACCAAGGCCTTTCTCTGCAACCGTTGGTTCGTCGATTTTTCATCGTACGCGATGAAAGTGATCAACGCAAAGGAATCTAGAACTACACTGGTCCATCAGGCGATAATCACCATGCTCGGGGCCAGAAACAGCTGTAGAAAGAATTTCTCCATTCTCAGGAAGCAAATAGTCGAACTCTTCGTAACTCAAATGCAAGGAATAGCGATCGTCGCTTCCGGAAAGCTCTACTATGAAAGAGCTCCCGTCTAGCGTGTCGTAAAAGTATTGTGCTCGCATGTCGATCGACGGCTGATCATTCATCCAAGGTCGAAGGACAGGAGAATCGTTTCGAAAGAATGAAACCAGGAACTCATGGTCCTTGATCTTTCGGATCTCGATTCTGTGTCCATTCCCGTCCGACCAAGTGCCTATGTAGCGGTCTTCCCATTCACCCATCAAAAAGCTCCAGGGTTACTGAGTCAATCTTCTCTCGACGAACGGCTGGATTCACCGAGCCGACGGGACCGGGTTTCCATCAGATTGCGGCCGACCGTCGGCTTCGGTGCAATCCTTTGATACTCATCATGGCCTCCTTGGGTTTAGCGATACCCGTCCAAGAAAGGATAAACCTTTCGGA
>JBEBHM010000902.1:0-3171 GCA_040080875.1 Pirellula sp. | reverse complement strand
AACTTGGGGCGGGGCGGTTACCTAACATTTGAAAACGGTTGTAGTTCCATAGGAGTCTTGCTCGGTTCTCCCGCGATTTCTCTAACGTAATTCGGAACGGCATAGCCTGGAAGCAGACTGGCAAGCTGCCCGACCAGCTTTAAACCATCCTCCGGATCAACTTCGAAATGCGAAGCGCCAGCGACTCGATCCAATTGGTGGAGATAATAAGGGATCACTCCCAAATCAATCAGCTGCTCGCACAGTCGCGCAAGCGTGTCGAGTTGATCATTGATGCCTCTTAGTAATACTGCCTGATTCAACACGTTGCAGCCTATCGCTCGGAGACGCCCGATGGCTTGCACAAGTTCCAGGTCGATTTCGTTGGGATGATTGATGTGCAACACGACCCACTTGGAAAGTCGCGATTCCGAAAGCCATCTGCAAAGATTTGCGTCGATCCGTTGCGGGATGACCACCGGAAACCGTGTATGAATTCTTAGGCGACGCACATGGGAAATACTCTCAAGCCGTTCCGAAAGTTGCGAAAGCTGGCTATCGGAAATCGTCAGCGGATCGCCCCCCGATAAAATCACTTCATGAACGGAGGGGTCATTGGCAATGTAGTCCAAGGCGGGTTTCCATTGCTCAAAACTCTTGGGTGCCAATCCGTACGGATAGTGGCGGCGGAAACAATATCGGCAATGAACGGCACACGCACCGGAGAGGATGAGCAGGACGCGTCCTTGGTATTTATGCAATAATCCAGGGACCATCTCGACCAGTTGATCCCCAACCGGATCCAACGCATCATCCGGGACCACCATGGACTCCTCGAGCCTCGGTAGCACTTGCAATAGCAACGGATCGTTTGGGTCGCCGCGCCGCATTCGACGAAGGAATTCATGTGGCACAAAGACAGGAAACTGGTCCTCGCCGTCTCTCGACAATCGCAATTCTGCAGGATCGAGATCGAGAGCCTTGCACAGTTGCGTCGAATCGCGAATCGCGTTCTTCATGGCTTGCTGCCATGTGGAATGCGGACTCTGGCTGCTCATGTTCGCTGAACCATTTCGGCCGGCCGTTTTCTCGACCGATATTCGTTGTATAGCAGCAACATACTTGCCGGGATGAAGGGCAAGAAGTAGTAGATCAAGCGAAACAAGACGACGGCAGCAAGAACAGAGCTCAATGACTGGTCCGGAAAAAAGGAAACCAACACACCCTCCAAGATCCCGAACCCACCCGGAACGTGCGTCAATACCGTGATGATTTGGCCAGTCAAGTATGCGATCAGAACCGTTGGAAAGTTGATATCATTGTCCACTCCTCCTGGCAACAACCAATACAACACAAGAGACGCCAGCAAGAAATCGCCAGCAGAAACAATCAGTTGCATCGCTGACAAGCGAAACGGAGGCAATGTCACTTCGAAATCACGAAATCGAATCGGTTGGCGAAAGACGGTGCATGCTCCCAAGTACAAAGAGATACACCCGAGGAACAAAACTCCCCATACGTGATGATCGAAGATTAGTTTTTCGCTGACCTCTAGCGGCAGCTTGATCGGAAGCGCGATGAAAGCCACACCTGCAAGCAGAAATAGCCCGAGCCAAAACGTGGTGGCTAAAATGGATACGAACGCCACAATCTCGAGAAGGGAAAATCCCCAGCTGGAATAAAGTCGGTATCGAACCGCGTTGCCGCCCAAAAGCCAGCCAAGCACGTTCCCATACGAATACCCAACTATTGCTCCGGTCATGATCTTGGACATAGGCAGCTCTTTCCGGAGATGCCTGACTGCGATCCAATCGTAGCCCGTCAAAATCAGATAGTTCAAGACTGTCAAACCAAGTGCAAAACCGATTTGCCAATACGGAACATTCCCAATACCCGTACGCACTTGCTCCCATGTGACGCCAGCTTTTTGAAGCTTCCATTTCACCAACCAAAAGGCCACGCACATGATGGCGATGATAGCGGTGATTTTGGCGGACTCGCCGAGTCTGCCGACAGTCCGCGACCCCTGCAAGGACTGTGAACGGTCTACGACCGGTGGCGTTAATTCCTTTTTTGGCGTTGTCGGAGAGGTATGGGGAACGTTCAAGTATTCAACCTATCTTAGGGTGACATCGGTCGGGATTGGTATGGCTACTCTCCCAAACTCAATCGATCAAGTGATCGAATCAAATGTCGATTATAGGTAAATGTCTGCGTTAAGCTACGCAGTTTGCGAGCACTTTGGTAGCCATATACGAAAACTACGGATTTGACGTTTTTTCCTGCCGATAGGATTGTGACACCGCCGTTGCGGTCAATCTCACAATTTAGGCTGGGAACTTTTCCTATGAAATTCGCTCGTGGCATTGTCTCTTTTGGCCTCGGCTTTGGCTTGGTTTCTTCGGCAGCCTTTGGCCAATACGCTTCTCAAATCGTCGTTCCGGGAACCGGAGTTCAATTAACCCAGGTGGGTGACGACTTTGAGGATGAGGGATGGGAGTTTATTCCAAATAACCCCAAGAGTTCCGAAGACATCGACGAGAAACAACGCATGCCCATGGGCAAATCGAACAACGGGCGATGGTACGAAGGGGCAAAACGAGGGCATCCAGACGTTGTGAAGCGCGTACCAACTCCTCCCGGTGGATTGCCGGACAGCCAAGGCTCGCTTTTGCTCAAGTCGCTGCAGACCGGCATTCCCAAGTCCCCTAGCTTCAAAATGCACCAGGATGACTTCATATGCAACGTCCAATACCGGATGGGTGGGACCGTGCGGGTCGATCAATCGCCGAGCATGACCACCCGAGTCTATCTCCCGTCACTCGACAAATGGGAAAAGCGAAATGGTCCCCACTTTGCATTCCGGGCTGCCGTCGAAACCACAATCCAAGAAACCAAGAACAAGTTCTTGTTCTCATCCAAGGAAGAGAAGGATGAAATTTATTGGCCTGGCATGTTCATTTTGCGAGGCACCCGAAATGAAAATGGCAAAACAGTCCCTTATGCTTATATTCGTGTGCGAGCAGATCGCAACGGAGGTGATTTTATGGGTCCCGAAATCAAACAGATGGGTTGGTGGACTCTAGGCCTATCGTTCACTCCCGATGGCTTGACACACTATTTCGCAAAGCCTGGAGTGGACGAGCTAACCAAAGAAGACTACGTTGCAACCGCCATGCCCTACGGTTATCG
>JBEBHM010000901.1:0-3172 GCA_040080875.1 Pirellula sp. | reverse complement strand
CTCAGTCGCGTCGAGGTCACCTTGGCCGATGACTCGCATATCGAATGGCTCAAAGTTCACGACGATATCGTTCGCGAAGAACTTAACGTCAAAGAGATCCACTACGCCAGCGGTGCAAGTCCGTTTGTAGAATACTCCGTTCAGCCAAACTTCCGCAGGCTCGGGCCGCGAGTTGGGCCGTTGTTACCAAAAGTGAAGCAAGCCTTGGCCAACGCTTCCGGTGCCGAGCTCCTGGAACAAATGACCCTGCACGGAAAAATCAATCTCACCCTCGACAGCACAGAGCTAGAATTGGATAACGAAGATATTCAAGTCCGAATGAATGCCAAGCCAGGTTGGAGTGCTTCGCAAGGCAAACAATGCGTCGTGGCCCTCAACACCGAGTTGACCGAATCGCTCATTCGCGAGGGGATCGCCAAAGACGCCATTCGACTTATTCAGGATATGCGAAAAAAAAGGCAATGCAATTTTACCGACCGGATCGAAGTCCTCCTGCTGAGTGAGGAGTCGATCATTCGGCAAGCGATCGAGGAGAATCAAGCGTTTATCTGTTCCGAAACACTCGCGGTCCGACTCTCGATGGATTCAACCATCAAATCCATCGAACTGGAACCGGTTGAATTGGCAGACGCGACGGTACAGCTTGGGTTGCGTCCAATATCGTAGGGCGACATAACGGGTCGACAATAGCAAGCGGCCTTTGAGGGCGTCCGGCACTTAAATAATCACGAATCTAATAAGCAAGATCATGTCAGAATTCCGAACCGAAGTGGATTCCATGGGGGAAGTTCAAGTTCCCGCCAAGGCTTACTACAGCGCCCAAACTCAACGAGCCGTTGAGAACTTTCCCATTTCGGGTTGGCCGTTGCCGATCGCGTTGATTCGAGGCATGGGCCGAGTCAAGCTGGCTTGCGCGAAAGCCAACAACGATCTCGGCAAGCTGACGGGGAGTGGCAAGAACCCGCTCAACGTCGATCAAGTCAAAGCGATGTTTGCCGCATGCCAAGAGATTATCGATGGCAAGATGGACGGCGAGTTCCCTGTCGACGTATTCCAAACGGGATCGGGTACGTCCAGCAACATGAACGTCAACGAAGTTATTTCCAATCGCGCCATTGAGTTGCTCGGCGGTGATCGGTTTTCCAAGAGCAAACCGATCCATCCCAACGACCATGTCAATATGGGACAAAGCACAAATGATACGTTTCCAACGGCGATTCATGTGGCCACCGCCTGCGAAATTCATAGCAGCTTGATACCGCAGTTGGAAAAGTTGCACAGCAGCATGCGAGACAAGGCCAAAAAGTGGGACAAAATCATCAAGATAGGACGCACGCATTTGATGGATGCCACACCGCTCCGATTAGGCCAGGAGTTTGGAGCCTTTGCACGTCAAATCGAGTTGTCGATCGAACGAGCGCGGGTTGCCGCCAAAGCGGTCTACGAATTGCCTGTGGGTGGAACTGCGGTCGGTAGCGGCATCAACCAACGCGCAGCGAGATGGCTTGGTGGAATCGCACGGACAAGTCAAAGCCATCGCCATGACATTGTTCAACGTTTCAAACAACATACGCTGGCTTGGTTCGGGTCCACGGTGCGGATTCTATGAAGTGATCTTGCCAGACAGACAGCCTGGATCGTCGATCATGCCGGGCAAGGTGAATCCGGTGATGTGCGAAAGCATGATGCAACTGACCGCACGAGTCATGGGCAACGATACCACGATGACGATGTGCGGAGCGACAGGCGGCAACTTTCAATTGAACATCATGATGCCGATCATGGGGCATGCCATGCTCGAGAGCATTGCATTGTTGTCCAACGGCGTCGGAGCGTTCATCGAGTTTTGCATGGAAGGCTTGGAGGCCAATCCAGAGACTTGTGAGGGTGGAGTCGAAAAGAGTTTGTCGATGGTCACCAGTTTGAACCCGTACATTGGGTACGAAAAAGCGGCCAAGCTAACGAAAGAAGCGTTTGCATCGGGCAAGACGATCCGCGAGTTATGTGTCGAGCAGAATATATTGCCAAAAGCAACGTTGGACGTCGCGCTCGATCCGTTCAGCATGACCGAACCGCAAGCATAGCTGTCAGCTGTTAGCGATTAGCGTTGAACTCTGAACCCTCAACCCTCACCCCTCAACCCTCATAGTAGATTGTCCAATGGACTCTTGACACCGCTGGCCCCGAGCATGCTCACGTGAGTATAGATCATCGTAGTGGATACATCGACATGCCCGAGCAATTCTTGAATGGTACGAATGTCCTTACCCGACTCCAACAAATGGGTTGCAAAACTATGTCGGAACGTATGGCAAGTGATTTTCTTTTTGATTCCCGCTTTCTTCGCTGCTTCGGCAACCACTTTTTGGACAGAACTCTCATGAAGATGGTGGCGGCGCAGTTGGGTTAAGTCATTTTTCGTGACATGTTCACTAAAGTTCTCGCCCTCTCTCGGCAGTCGAGGGTACGGGTCTCTACTGACGGATGGGGCCGGAAAGACAAACTGCCATGCCAAAGTTCTGCCAGCAGAAGGGTACTTGTCAGCCAATGCGTAAGGTAGCCAAGCCCAGCCAGCTCCCGACTCCACGTCCTCTTCATGCAGTTTTGCGACGATTTGCATTTGAGTGATCAAATGCGGGATCAATTTTTGCGGTAATGGAACACAACGGTCCTTGTCTCCTTTCCCTTCGCGGATCGTAATTTGACGACGTTCAACATCGATGTCTTTGACTCGCAATCGGCAAGCATCCATCAGACGCATCCCCGAGCCATAAAACAATCCAACGATGATTCGATACGGGCCCCGGGGAATCTGCAACAAGACTTGTTTGACTTCGAGCGGAGTCATAACGACAGGTAACCGAGACGGCATCTGCGCCCGTTCCGCATCGAACTTGATTTGGATTTTCAGCACCTTCGTGTAGAGGAACAGCAAGGCCGACAATGCCTGATTCTGAGTGCTCGCAGCCACTTTCCGATCGACGGCCAAGGACGTCAGGAATTCGTTAATTTCGCACTTCGTCCAATAGTTTTGGTTGGTCCTTATTCCTTGCGGAAAGGGCTTTCTCAAAAGTCCGATCCTCTGCTTCATCGTTATCCATACTTATGGGGGTATCTTTCTGCATATTTCCGGAGGAAAATGAAGTAGCCCAATAAAAACGCAGTAAAGTCG
>JBEBHM010000900.1:0-3179 GCA_040080875.1 Pirellula sp. | reverse complement strand
GACAACTTGTTTGGCAATGCCTGGGCCTTGCCACCTCAGTTTCGCTTCCGCGAATCCGGTCAGCTCGCGCATTTCGACTTTGATCGGATACCACCCCGCCGCCAATCCAGTCGCGGTGTAGTTGTACTCGGTGCTATTCGTGACCGTGACCCACTGATTGATGCGTAGAGTATTGTCGAAGAAGAGTCGGATACCGTCGTTATGACTCACATAGAACGTATAGTCACCAGCGGCTGGTATATGAATGAATCCTTCCCAGCGAGCGCTAAAGTTATCTGCGTTGACTCCCGGTCCAGGCGAAGAAAACGCACCGAGATCGACACGTTCCGTGCGCTGTAGGACAGGGCCCCCAGATAGATCAGTATTGTTGAAATAACTTCCCAGAAGGCCGTTACCGCGATCATAACCCAGAGTATTGTCGGCCCCGTCGATATCGACAAAGAGCGGATCACCCAATCGACTGTTCTTGTCATAGCCTAGCGCATAGTACCATGAGTCTGGATCTGAATAGGTCTGTCCACCGTAATTAGCCAAGCTTCCTGTGCCGGTCAAATAAAACTGGTTGTAATCGCTGCTGGGTATCAAGCCACCATCAGGAGCTTCGAAGGCGCGCCCACTTGCGACCCAAAAGATGTTGTTGCGCAAGGTTGCACTGGAATTAAGATTTACCCACTCAATCGCATTCCCGGTCGGCTGATAGATCGTATTGTTTTCCACGATCGCCGAACTTCCGAAGCCTTGTGAGCCGAGAATGAAACCGGAGTCATTACGGTAGATGACATTGTTTCGGAAAACCGGGTTGGTACCTTCGACTTGGACCGCAACCAGATTGTCGTAGATTTGATTTCGGATGTAGCGGCCACCCGAAGTGGAGGTGATGCCGCGTTCGTTGTTGAAAACGCGGTTGTCTTCGAACAAGCCCGCTCCATTGAGAGCCCACTGGCTATTCGAAATAGAGTTGCCGCGAACGATACCTGTGCTGTTGATCGCATGGGTCGGGTTCACGGATCCTGGATTGTTGACGTTGTTGATGTTGGTAAGGGTATTGTTCTCGATCAAAGTTCCGGAGCCGCCGAAGAGCCCGTTTGTTAACGTATCGCGAATCGTGTTGTTGCGAATCACGACGCGGTCCGCTTCGGTGGTGAATCCTGTCGAGATGAAAATACTTCCCGATACAGCTCGATCGTCGACGATTTCATTGTCCCGAACCATGCTTCGAACTCCAGTCACCATGATCGAGCCAGAACTGCTGTTTCCGCCTGTACCGCCTCGTGTAAAGAAGTTGTTCTCGACGACGCTATCAACACCGCTAAGAATCACATGGCGCTGCGTGTAGCCAGCAACACCGTCGAAGTGCGAATTGGCAACGAGCACGCGATCGTTGGTCGTGGCGAGCGAGACGCCGGTGCCGACCGAGATGAAGCGACTGTTGCGGACGACGAGATCGTCGCTGTCGGAAGCGGCCAGAGCCAAGATGCCTGTTCCGGCCGCCGTAATCTCAAGGTATTCGAACGTGACATTGTCGGCGTTTTGCAACTCAAAGGCAGGCCTACTCAAATTGTTGCGATTGATAACCGTCTTTCTGGTCGGGAACGCCAGATCGTGGTATCCCTCGATGGTTATCCCGCCATCCGCTGCCGCGATGGTTACATCCGAATCAAGAGTGTACGTCCCAGCGTCGACGCGAATTCGGTCGCTGGGGCCCAGGTCGTAACTTGCAAGTACTGCTTGGATCGTAGCTTTGGGAGTCGAAGGGCTGAGGCCATTGTTGGCATCATTGCCGACCACCGTTGTCCAATCACCTGCAGCCAATGTCCCGTCGTTGACGTAGTAAACCGAAACTTGTTGAGCGATCGAGAATGGTGAATTGCTATCGTCCGCGAGTCCGCTGCCACTTTGCGTAATGCGAACAAAATAGTCGTTGGCTGGTGTCAAGTTTGTTGGAACGGTCCAGGGATAGAGCCCTGTACCGGCAGCCGCAGCCGCGATGTTCAATACCGGAATCGGATTCCCTTGACGCATCAAGTCAATGGAGTACGTTACAGCGGGCGCATTGAGATTGTGCGTTCCCCATCGTATGTTGAAGGTCTGATTGGCAAGCCAGACTTCGCCACCGTTCGGGGCTAGTACTTGTACGTAAGCGGCAGGACTCTTGGACGCTTGAACGGTGTTACCATAGGCGCCCAAATTGATCACGTTGCCATTGTCGAGCGGTTCATTGGCAAAGCTATCCGTCGGATTGCCACTATCGATCGCAGGTGATTGAACTGCATCCAAAACCCACGAACCTGTGAGCGATTGCGGAAGTCCCGTACCTCCCGTCGCCGCAGGTGCAAACGAACCGCCGTGGAAGCTGCCAAACAAACTCTTTTCATGCAAGTCGTCATCGCGACCATCTTGTGCTGCGTTGACATATCCGATCACTCCATCCGCGCCCAGTGGATTAACGAACATGGGATCCAACGACAGGCTATTGGGGTTGCTCTGCGAAGCGACTTGGAAACCCGCGAGGGTCATGTAACGCACTCCACCCCATTGGCCGACCCCTGCCGAGTTGGTCACAAGGAATGCGTTGTAATCAGCCGCGAAACCAGTCTGACCTGACGAGGTTACCAACATTGCAACATTGCCCAGGACCCCATCTGCCCAGAAGATGTTGTTCCTAAGCAACAGCCCGCTGCTTTGTTGGATCCGAATGGCCTCGCTTGCTTGCTGGTGGACCGTGTTGTTCACAAACTGAGCCGAAGTTCCGTCAATCGAAACTCCTCTCAATGTATTGTCGTACACCAAGTTGTTGCGAACGTTGCTCGATCCAACTTCGATGCCTACGTTGTTCGAATAGATGACGTTGCGCAATGCGATGCCGCCTGTACCGCTGAGCAGCAGTCCCGTATTCGTGTTGTTGTAAACACGATTGTCGATGAAATTTCCGATTCCGAGAATCGTGGCACCGGATGAATTGCCAAACACAACGTTGTTCGACGCCGTTGCTCCACCGCTTAGCGACACACCAAAGGCGTTGTTTGCCAAATGCCCGTAGATGGTATTCCCTGCGACTTGTACGTTTCCAGAGACCAGTACTCCGGTGCCTCCGTTGCCAAAGACTCGGTTGCCCCGTGCAAGTGCGAGATTGGAATCACCAAACATCAAGACAGGGTCGCTGATGTTGCGTATGATTT
>JBEBHM010000214.1:0-11901 GCA_040080875.1 Pirellula sp. | reverse complement strand
GCCCCAGGTGTTCCTTGGGGGTGACGTAGCACAGCATGGCCGCACCGCTCCAACCGGCCAACGCAGCCCCGATGGCGCTGGTGATGTGGTCATAGCCTGGAGCAACGTCGGTCACCAATGGGCCGAGAACATAAAAGGGGGCGCCATGGCATACCTCGATTTGCTTCTTGATGTTCATGTCGATTTGGTCCATAGGGATGTGGCCCGGTCCCTCGACCATGACTTGCGTTCCTCGCGCCCATCCCTGTTTGCAAAGCCGTCCGAGCACATCCAATTCTGCGAACTGAGCAGCGTCGCTGGCGTCGGCGATCGAGCCGGGACGCAGTCCATCTCCCAAGCTCCAAGTCACGTCGTATTGTTTCATAATATCGCAAAGGTCATCGAACGCTTCGTAGAGCGGATTCTGTTTGCGATGCACCATCATCCACTTGGCGATCAATGAACCACCGCGACTGACGATGCCCGTCACACGTGATACGGTTAGGTGTAGATGCTCAAGCAAAACGCCGCAATGGATCGTCATGTAATCGACCCCTTGTTTCGCCTGATGCTCGACCATGTCCAAGAAGTGTTGGGCTCGCATGTCCTCGATGTTGCCCCCCAGCTCTTCGAGCATTTGATAGATCGGAACAGTTCCGATCGGTACGGGAGACGCCTCGATAATCTTGCTTCGAATGTTGTCGATATCTTTCCCCGTCGAAAGGTCCATGACGGTATCCGCCCCGTAATGGACGGAAACGTGAAGTTTCTCTAACTCCTCTTCGACATTGCTGGTAACCGCTGAGTTTCCGATGTTGGCGTTGATCTTGCACTTGGCAGCGATTCCGATACACATCGGTTCCAATCTGCCTTTCAAGTGGACTTTGTTTGCTGGAATGACCATGCGACCTGCAGCAACTTCGCTGCGCACCAATTCCGGGGAAAGCAGTTCTCGTTTGGCGACGAACTCCATCTCGGGAGTGATGTTTCCAGCAATGGCTTCGGTATATTGGGTCGACACGAAAAACTCCGTTGAACTTTGTGTAACGTCTAAGGTGGTTTGGCACATTCCTGAGCAACCAACGGACCAAGACCGTACGATTCGCAATGGGCTTGCCACGTGTGTGTGGAATGAACAGTGTATCGCTCATCCGCAAGACGGGAAACCTGAAACGGAGCAAGAACCTAACTATCTAAAAGATGATTTTCGACTTGACCGGCGAGCATCATCAGCTGGAAAAGTTGTCCCATATGCAGCTCGTCGATGCGAGGCACATGCAGAGTGGTGAATAACCGACCTTGCTCGGTCAATTCCCGCCTGAAGTCGGCGGCCGCAACGTCCGAGAGCTCGGGCAGCGTCCGGTCCGCAATTTCGTTGAGCAAATCCTCGTCCGATTCGCGTTTCCCGACGGTCAATGGGTCAAAACGGACGTCGTCTACTTGAATAATACTTACGATCGACTTCGTTTGGCGGCCTGGCGTTCGGAGGGCCATCTCAGATTGGAAACGGGCCGGACATCGGTTGCGATGCGAGCCGAAAAGCTGTTCATACCAATCACTAAATCCTAAGAGGGCTTTGTTCCAGACCTTCAGTTCTCTCGCAGTTTCTCCACAATGCAACTCCGGAGCGCAGTGGGCGGCCACAAATTGCAAAACGATATTGTCCTCGGGTGGTGCTGACGCAAAGTGTTCCGACATTGCTGCCGCACCTTGCAATAGCTCGATGACGTTGACGCCAAGCATGGCGGCCGGGACGAGTCCCTCGAACGACAAGACCGTGTATCCATCCACAATTTCGGTCTGCATTGAAAAAATGTCGTGGCCCCCAAGTTGGCTCGCCATGCGGTGTAGCTGGCTGTTGGAACGTGTGATGGGAATCAACAAATCGATCAGTTTGGTGCAATCCCCTCCGGCGCTAATTTCCAGGGCGGCTAGGAATTGGCGGAATGCAACCGACGTTTCTCTCGAGACATCATCGCGATCGATTACGACAAGCGCCCAGCGGTCCATTTCATTTTGTGCACGCTTGCATTTGTGGACATCCAGCAAATGCAACAACGCTTGAGTCGCATCGTTGTCGAAACCGTCACCGTCAAAGAACATGCGAGGCTTGCTGCCGCGATCTGCCCTCGTCAAATCATTCCAATAAGGTTGACAACAGGCATCAAGAATCGCTTTGGCTCCGCTAAGCGACCTGCCTTTTCCAAGTACTACGACGCGGTCCACGATTCTATGGAGATGAGTTGCCCTCTGGAACAACCGCCCAAGTTCGCTCGTGCGCCGACTGGCTTCGTATTCTTGGAGCAATTTCTTGGGCAGCCCAAGGACCGCCGAAGGCCCTGTCCTTGAGTCCTGAACGTTTACCGAAGAGCAATCGCTCGCGGTTCTATCGGCAACGGTCATTGCATCGCGCAAGGGGACAAGCCGACGGGCCATTGCCTGCAGCTGAGCCGGACCAATACCGGCGTCGTCGTCAATCGCTCCGGAGGGATCGAAGCGAAGTGGAGTAATGTAATTTCGTCGGAGCTTCATACCGTGAATAAGATAACCATCTAAAGTTTCGCGTGGGAGTTCAATCGCTGATCACCTCTGAGTTCATCTCGGTGGATCGAGATTGCCGATCGATCATAAAACTCGGCAAGCGTCTGAGGCGCCTCAGGCTCAACTTTAGCCAGGGAAAATCTTGCGACGAACGTGGGAAAGCCTCAAAGCGATAGTGGAAGCGATCGGCGACAAGAGCATTCAACGCATCGGAGAATTAACAATCGAACTGCCAAACGTCGATGAATCAGGCGCTACGTTTCTATTTGGTTTTAAAGGTTTTCTGTTGTTTGACAGCACCAGACTTGTCGTATGTTGTCCACTCACCAACTTTTTTGCCGTCTTGGTATTCGCCTTCATCCCAAAGCTGTCCATTTTCATAGTATCTCTTCCAGGCCCCAACCTGTACACGATTTGCGAATGCACCAGCCTGGAGCGGTTGCCCATTCTCACGCCACCATTCCCAAAATCCGTCGAGCTCACCATCAGCATATCTGCCAACCGCTTTCGTTTGTCCGTTGCGGTAATAGAACTTCCATTTTCCATGGCGTTTGCCTGACTTCATTTTGCCTTCCCCAGAAACGGTGCCGTCAGCAAGCAACTCTTTAGTCGGGCCATCATTGGTTCGCAGGGATGTCTTCTTCATGGCTCGTCTGTTCATTCATTCGGTTTGTCCCTTGATCGGCGAGTTCGGTGATCTGTCGTCCGTATCAGCACTAATTCAGGATCGAGCGCGGTCCCATGGTCATTCCCCAAAAAAAGCCCCGGCTGCACATGGTGTAACCGGGGCTTCTGTTTTTGAGGAGTAGTAAGGATGACAATCCAGAGGAGGTTTGGCCAGTTTCGCTTTCAAGCTCCAGCCGCAGGTTTTGCCGAACGGCTCGTCTGCGAGAATGAAATGCGAATCAGGATGTGTGTGGACTTAGTCGAGGAACCCGACTAGCTCTTGAGATCGGCTTGGCTGTTGGAGCTTGCGAACCGCTTTGGCTTCGATTTGACGAATGCGTTCACGCGTCACTTTGAAGATGTGGCCCACTTCCTCCAGTGTGTAGCTATAACCGTCCCCAAGCCCGTATCGGAGTTTGATGATTTCGCGTTCGCGATAACTCAGTGTTTTTAGGACTGCGTTGATTCGAGTGCGAAGCATCTCTTGTCCTGCCCCGATAGCGGGGCTCTCGGCCGTTCCATCGGGCAGCAGATCGCCAAACTGGCTATCTTCACTGTTTCCGACAGGTCGGTCGAGCGAGATCGGGTATCGGCTCATGGCCAACACACGCCTTGCTTCCTCTATGGTTGTTTCCGCACGACGAGCGGTTTCTTCGAGAGTCGGCTCGCGTCCCAGCTCTTGCAGCAATTGCCGCGAAACATTTCGAACACGTGACATGGTTTCCACCATGTGGACGGGGATACGTATGGTTCGGCTTTGATCTGCAACAGCGCGGGTAATCGCCTGACGAATCCACCAAGTGGCATACGTACAGAACTTGAATCCGCGACGATACTCGAATTTGTCGACGGCCCGCATCAGGCCCGCGTTCCCTTCCTGGATCAGATCCAGGAAGCTAAGACCACGGTTCCGATACTTTTTGGCAATCGACACCACTAAACGTAGGTTGCCTTCGCTCAACTGCTTCTTGGCGCGTTGATACTCAGTGAAGACCTTTTTGACCATCTTCACGCGTTTGCGTAAGGATGTCGGAGTTTCTTGGGTTGCGACCAGGATTTGTCGAAACTCGCGACGCAATTGAGCCACTTGTGAGGGGGCTACTTGGTGCGATTTGAGTGTTGCCAAATCGTGCATGATCTCATCGACGCGGTTGCTCAATCGCTCGAGCACTCCGATCATCGTTTCGATCCGCTGAGTACGCAGGCCCAATTCCTCGATGAGCCGTACCGACTTGCGTCGGCGGCGAGCGAGGGTTTGCCATGCTTCATGACGCTTTTTCACCGGCAGTGATTTGCTCAAAGCGTTGCGATAATCGCGACGATTTCGCTTGAGCAACACGTCCAGTGTTTTGAGGTTGTGTGGCAATCGTCCAAGGATTTGGTCCTTTTCCAGGCGGTCGGTAACCGACACCTGAACTGTACGATCGAATGGTAATTCGCCGCTGTGAACACGCTTGAGGATCTTGTAGGCAAATTGCACCACATAGTCGCATTCGAGCAACTTCGTTCGGAATCGACGTCGAGTGACCTCGATTTTTTTTGCCAGCCGAATCTCTTCTTGACGGGTCAGCAACGGGATTTCGCCCATCTGAGTCAAGTACATTCGAACTGGGTCATCCGACCAAGTTTCGATCTCCTCCATCCCCGATAGCAAATCATCTTCGCTATCGAGTTGGACTTGATCGTCCGCCGCAACTACATCAACGACAACAGCATCGCCCAGGTCATCACCTTCCTCCTCAAGCGACAGTTTGCGAAGGCCATCCAAGTCATCAGCGCTGCGCGGTAAATCATCATCGAAATCCAACAGGCCGTCGAACAAGGTTATAGCTCCTGAAACCACGAATAAAATGGAGGATCGGAGTGCTCGTATGTAAGCAAGGTCCGGTCTTGAAAACGCGACGTTAGTAAATGCTAGCCACAAGAAAAAAACCTAAACGATCGAAAGGGATCCTTCAGTTCTCTTTCCAACCCGATTCACCGCTGTGCAGGGGCGACAAAAAGGGAGGACTTGGCAAAAAAACACTTCGTTTTCGCTTCCTAGTACCTTGCTTGAGCGAGGCAAAGGAAGTGTAGCACCAAACTGATTACAGACTGGACTCCGCAACTAAATGGTAAATTTTTACGAATAAGGAAAGCCTGCCGTGGCAAATCATCTCTGGTCAGCGTGCGCACCGGCAAACCACAAATATCAACAGCCTCGACAATGCGTGGCACTGTTGAAGCCGGGACTCCAGTCTATTTGGCGATTGAGCCAAAGTACACTTGAGCCAAATAATTGCGGAAATAATTGCTGCGGAAGGAACACGACCAAAATCTAACCGTCCGTGACGCCAAACCAGCCTCAAGTCTCATTTACCCTAATCGGAATCGCTCTTCGTTGGTCGTGTTCGTTGTCTTGATTGCCAACCGCAGCTATTTTTTTGGTTGGATTCTTTACGTGACGCGAACGAATTAGTCGAGGATTTAGGGGCAACGCGCCTCGCCTTTACGAACATGTAAAGGCTGCGGCGTGCTGGTTTGAATGGTTGGAGCTGGCAAAACCCAATTGCAAATACTTGACAATCAAATTGGCAAGTCGTCTGCTTCCAGACAACTTGTTGGCGAACACATTCTAACTAGGTTGTGCTCAAGGTCCAGTCATTCGATTAAGATTCCCATTGACACTTTGCAACGCGTGCTATTCCCTCGCCTAAAAATGAGCCGGGTCAACCTCGCTGCGTACTTTGGCGTACATTGAGAACCTAGATTCGCCTCAATAATCCTTATCCACCATTCCTCCAGTTTTCTATCGACTATGACAAACTACTTGATGCCGTGTGCTTGTGGGGCGAAAACCCCCGTCAGCCGTAGTCAAGCGGGCATGACGCTTCCATGCTCGAACTGCGGCAAGTCTTTGGACGTGCCGACCATTCGCAATATGGCGTCCCTCACAGTGGTGAGTAGCCCCCCGGTTGCGGCGGCGAAAACGGGGCGTCCCTCAATTCTTCTTGGCCTAATCGCAGCTGCCTCCCTAATCGTCGGATTGGCTACCTTGGCCTATGGAGCGACCATGGCTTGGGAGCAATACCAAATGACTTCCGAAATCACCAAACAAAACGTAGATCTGTCGAACACCGAAGAGGATTTCTATCAGCAGATGCGAACGCTCCGGCTGGAAGCTCCTCCAGCGGACACTTGGGATTACTGGAACATGCTCGTGGAGGAAGGCTTAGGCACTCCTGACCCGCCCGAGTTTTTCAAAATCAAACGCTATTTGGACGCTCGCAAGCCCTGGATAAAAGGATACTTGACCACAGCAGCCATCAGCCTTGGTATCTTTGCGATCGCTTCGATCTTGATGCAAAAATTTAGACGATAGGAAACCCAGACACCTGGGATTCGCTGGGTGTAGTGGATCTTGTATGTAATAGATCCCGATGCTGCAGGATCTTTAACAAGATCCACTACCCAAAATTAAAATATCCACTACCCAAAAATAAGATGTGAAGGTGCACGCAGGATTCATGAAAGCGGGCGGCTCAGCGTGGCGTGGCCGAAACCCATCCTTCAGTCTTAGTCTCGGATTGCTCCCTATCGGATGTGACGGTTCGGTCTACGTTGGCGTGCGCCGTGGGTCGCTGAATTGTGTTGCCAGGCATCCTATGCTCACTCACCGCACGAGCCCCCGACGGTATCTGAGCAAAGACGGTTACCAGATGAATGTCTCGGTTTCCAACCGGAAAATGAACGCTCCCGTTGCGTGCGATAAAACCCTCCAACGGCATCGAAACCACTTCGCCTGGACCAACCCCTTTGGGTTCGCCGCCGTAAAACTGTTCATTGAGCCCGACCGACAAGTTGTTCCATTTTTCGTCCGTCGGGTTTTTGATCGAAACGCAGGGAACAAGACGCTGTCGCTCGATATTACCTGAGGGGGTGATCCAAATGGACTCGATTCGGACAAGCGCTGGCAAAACAGGTTCCGGTATTCGCCGCGTATAGTAGGAAAGCAATAGACCACACCCAATCGGGCCGAAAATCAGCCCGACAATGAATAAAGTCAGTTGCTGCGGAGACAGGGTCCGTCGAGGTTGCATCAATTATCCATCTTTCGATTCTCAGAAAACGATGTTCTACTATCGAGCAAAACCTGGAATATTCAAGGGGAATAGGAACTAAAGCATTGGGGGACTTCATCTTGCCTGGAATCGAGAATCAAAATGAGCAACTCTTGAATTTGCTCAAGACTCTTCAAGAGGCATTGTCCGACATATCGCCAGAGCAAGCTTATGCGCACAGTGTCGGGCGAGGTTCAGCCCCTGTTTCGTTCCTTGAGTCATTTTCATCCGGTCAATCAACCGATTCGCCTGGAACCCCGAGCGAAATAATCGGGCTCATCGAGCAAGCCAAACTCTGTTGTCGCGCTCCCATCACGCCTATTATCTCAGTGCTTGGCCTGTTGAACGCCGGCAAAAGCTCGTTGGTCGCGACTTTTCTTTCCGAAGCCAATCGGCAGCGAGTTCTCGTGGGATCGTCCAATTCCCAAGGGACGCATCGATTCATACTTTGGGTACCCGAGGAATGGAATCGGCATCCCAAAATTTGGGAGTTTATCCTGACGCGACTCCGTTCCGTCTTTGGATGCGACAGCGAATTGCTATCAAACGATCCTCTCGAAGCCGCTGCCCAATACAATGACACGCTCGCTCGTGAATTTACTACGACCGATGGACAAGTCCAATACCGTCCTACCATTCAAATTCCCCTCATCGCGACCGATCATGAGTTGAATCGGTGGGGGTTAGCCATTATGGACTGCCCTGACGTGCAGACGGGTCTATTGCCACAATCCGACACGGGAGCGTCGGATGCGCTCTTTCACGAACGAACTCAATGGATCGCAGATTCCAGACTTCAAGTCTTAGCACAAGCATCACAGCTTTGTTCGGCATTCTTGATTGTGCTTCCCGCAAACGCGATGCACGATCAGACCGTTAGCCGATTGATGCGAGTCTTGCAACAGCGGATGCCAAGCGTTCACCAATTCGTCGCAGTCAATCGAGTCCCACGAAAATATGAGACCGTCCACATCCAACAGGAGCTTCATAAACTGTATGGCCATCTCCCCATCCACCGGCGGTATATGGCTTACAGCTTCGATGGTCCGTTACAGCGAGACCGTATTCCCGCTCCACCCACCGACTATCAAGAACCACAAAACCAACCGTTACCTCTGTTCTTTCGAATCGACGCATCCAAGCCCCCCCAACCCCCTGCGTCGATTCAGGAACCAAATTGGTTGTTGCAAATTGGCTCACAGCTTGACAAACAAAGCCTCCTCCAAGACGCGCTCAACTCGACGGTCATGCAATTGATGGTCCGTGTGCAAGAGGGACTGATGTACTGTGAAGCGAGGGCTCGTCAGTCGCAGCAAGCCACCAAGCAACTTCGCAGCACCTTGGCCGACGCTTGTTTGGACTTTTCGATCGAAGGCAGCGACTCGACTCGAGATTCCAGGGTTCGATTGCATGCGTCCAAACAGATCGTTCAACAGATTTCGAAATCCCTTGAACGGACGGCACCCTGGTGGGCTATGCCAGGTCGTTGGACCACCCGACTTGCGGAATCCAGCAAAGCAAGCATTGCGAAATCCGCCAGTTGGCTCCAATGGCCCAGCTGGTTTAGCGGCAAGACCGAGTCCATCGGTCGATGGATTCAGTCGCGATGGACCTCAGGCCAATCGGGCAAGATCATTACCGCCGAGTCGTTGGTACACACGATCCAACGCCACGACATCAACGGACACCTACGACTGGACGAATCGCAATCACAGACCGACTCAACCGATCATCCGTATGAACAGGTCAAGCTTGCTTGCCAACGCGCGATCGATCGCTTTCAGAATGAGAGTCGCATCGAACTTGACCCTCAAGAATTGGAGAAGGTGACTTCCCGAATGTGGGCCGAAATGACATTGGGTAAACGGCTACTGACCGGATTTGCACCCGCAGGCATCCTCTTTGCGCCATTGATTGCGGTCCTGATGATACCGGTAGATTTTGGTGGGGCTGTGCTTGTGTGCGCGTCGATCAAGGAGCTCTTGTTTGCCGGAGTGGCGGGCGTCGGGCTCATCATGGCCAGCGCTGATTCGATGCCGAAAATTGCCGAATCGGAAGTAGCTTGGCAACAGTTTGGCGATCTCTACGCAGTCTTGTGCGATGAGCTAGGAGTCGGGCGCCCGAGTGCATCAGAAATGCCAAGCGTCCGTCTTGGTACAACGAAACGCGCTATACCGGAAAGCCACATTCAACCACCAAGCACGAACACGATTCAGCATCCCATCTTGGCACGAGAAATTCGTATTAACTCACAAGCCAGAGATGCAATCAAGTCTCTTTTGACGCGTTTCGCGGCGTCTTGTTCCTGAATCGTATGACAGCCAAGGGGATGAGTGCGCAGAGTAACAACAACGACGATGTTTCTGGTACGGCTGTGATGTTGTATCCGTAGGCCAACGAGAGCATGCTCGCTTCGGTACCAGAAATGCCAATCCTAACGCCGTTAAGGAGCGACGGAGACATTAGGTTGCCTGTAGGTGTCGCCAAGTGGGCTTGGTCGGCGTTCATCAAAACATTCAGACCTGCCGGGTCGAAAATATTGCCTACAATGCGGCTTGCCCAAGGATCGGTTTGATTGATCTGAAATACGTTGTCCTTATAAAGAGTTGAGAAACCCAGCATATGACCTATTTCATGCCTTGCCACAGACAACGCATCCCAATCGCTTGCTGGTTGGTCTCCCGACGTCGTCGGCGTTGGGTCGAACCACAGTTTGTTGCTCAGCGCCGCGTTTAGCATGTCCGCATTGAAAAATATGTTGTGCGTTGTGCCCAAGCTCCAAGGTCGAACGCTGTCGCCTGGAAAAGCAGAAAAGCTCCCTTGCCACTGACCCAAGTAACCTCCAGTGCCCGCGTTGGAGAACGAGACGTTGAAATTGATAGCCTGCGTCGCCCCATTGACGCCCGAAAAAACTTGGCGCCAATCATTGATCGCTTGCTGCACAACCCCTTGGGTCGTTGAGTTCCAAACTTGAGAGGCGCCATTGATGTAGGTGGCATTAAGAATGAGGTCTGCGCGAAGAAGCCTTGTCGAGCAGGAAACAAGGAAAGCCACCAAGAAAAAAGGGACCCTATTACGGAACATAGCAACCTCCTGAGATAAGCGAATTGATGTCGAAAAGTTGGCCCTTCCTGGCTCATTTTTTCCATAGATGCACGCTAGTCTCAATCGGCGACGCCCCGACCGCAATCGATAAAAACTCAACTTTTTAGCCCGGACCACAAAAAAACTCTCGAGTACAATGCCGAATTAATCGTACGCAATCAACGAAAACATAGCTTATTTGATGCCACATGGAGTCTGAAATGAATCAACCCAAATTCGCCTTTTGCGGCGCTGGCTTTTGGGCCAACTTTCAACTCGCTGCGTGGAACGAACTCGACCAAGCCCGTTGCGTTGCCATCTGCGATCCCGACTTGGACAAAGCTTCCAAACTGGCGAACCGATTCGGCGTGCCGAAAGTCTATCGCGATGCGAAAACGATGTTGAGCCAGGAAGCCATCGACTTCGTCGATATCGTTTCCAGCCCAAACAGCCATGACTCTTTGGTGCGGTTGGCCGCCGCTCGCAAGCTTCCGACGATTTGCCAGAAACCGCTGACTGAAGACTGGGATTCCTGCTCGGCGTTGGTGAAGTATTGTCAGGAACAGGGAAGTTGGATGGCGGTGCATGAAAACTGGAGATGGCAACGCCCTCTTCGCTACGTCGCGTCACAACTGAGCCAAGGGGCGATCGGTCGAGTGTTGCGATGCCGCATGGATATGATTACTGGGTTCAACGTCTTTGCAAATCAACCAACCCTGGCGAAGCAAAAGCGATTTATCATTGTGGACCTCGGTTGCCACCTGCTCGACTACGCCCGATTCCTGTTCGGCGAAGCATCCATCCTGTCCTGTTTTACCTCCCGTTCAAGTCCCGAGATTGTTGGCGAGAATGTTGCGACCATTTTGATGAAGATGGGAAAAAGTGAAATTCAAGTGCTTGTGGAGGTGGCCTACGCCAACACACCGATCGCGGACGATTGCTTTCCTCAAACACTGATGTTTATTGAGGGAGACCAAGGCTCCCTGGTTTTGCGACCTAACTTCCAAGTCGATATCACAACCCACGCCGGAACCGTGAGCGAGATCGTCCATCCCATGATGTACGATTGGGTCGATCCAAAGTACACCGTGGTCCATAGCAGCATGGTCGAATGCAACCGCAATTTGCTCGATTCCCTTCGTGCGGGTATGCCGGCTGAGACCGATGCGGCAGACAATCTACGCACTATGCAGTTGGTCTTCGCTGCCTATGATTCATCCGATGCAGGAAAGACGATTCGGTTTGACCACGACGAATCGTGGTGATCCGAAAAGTGGTGATCCGAATCGCACAAACGCATATCTTTTATCGAGGTGGATGAGAGGGCTGATTACCTTCACCGCTTTGCAACGCAGAAATCAACATCCCCAAATAGCTTCGCGTCTCCACTTCGCGAAGAGCTAGTTTGCTCGCGAGTTCTTGGATATCGTTCTGGGCTTGCTCGATCTCGGAAGCCGTTGAGACGATCCGCTCAATCTCCACGAATTCGCCAAGCGACTCAACACGATCCAAAGCAACCGTGATGTCGTTC
>JBEBHM010000899.1:0-3181 GCA_040080875.1 Pirellula sp. | reverse complement strand
GCCTGAGGCGCTAGCCGAATTCCTGCAACGTGGCTCGGCTAGCGCCTCAGGCTCAACACACAACCAAAAAAAGATGCATCGGTTATTGCCTCTGTGGCTAAAAAAATTGTTCCTTAGTAGCTTTGTCGTGCTGAATTTGACCACCGTCCTTTTCATCAACTTGCCAGCTAGCATGCATAAGGAATGTTGCCTCTGGATCAATGAACACTTTTCGCAATGGAATACATATCGAATTCGCTATGCGTCGTGGCGTTGGCAACAATATGCGCACTTGACCGGACTAAACAATCGATGGCAAATGTTCGGATACCAAAGCCGGTTCAACTGGTGGTACGATATTCGAGCCATCTACTCGGACGGTGACCAGGAAACTTCCGTATTGCTACCATTGCCCAATCAGTCCCCAAGAACTCTTTTGGAGCGATACGTTTTTGACCTCAAGGAACGCAAATTCGAATTGAACATTTACGCAAGCGAAATTGCGAGAGAGCGATATTCGCGATATTTGATGCGAGTGTACTCGACTCACCAAGGCCTTCCAATCCAATCGGTGCGATGGCACTTGTGCACTCAAAATATCCTACCTCCCGACCAAGCAATGGCTGAGCAGCGGCTCCACGTGGAGCAAGCCGACGTGCGGCTACTCAACCAATTCGAAGTGAATTGTCAATCACAGAATACAAAGCTCGTTGCACGGAGCGTCGACTAAGATGATCTTGGTGAACGCATGGAACAAGTTTTGGTTTTCGCGGGCGGATGTGTTGCCGCAATCGGTGACTCGCATTGCCGTTGGCATGATCTGGTTGGCATTCCTCACCGTTACCGCTCCCAATTGGGAGCGTTTCTATGGCTCCAACGGAGTCCTTTCAATTCATGACTCCCGCTTCCCAGCGTTGCAAACCACCAATTGCTTTGGCCTGATCGATGCGACCGACGGCTGGATCGCAACGTCGTATTGGTGGTGGATTGGGCTCGTTTGCGCATTGTGCGTTACGTTGGGTTTCAAAACGCGAGTTGCGACCATCGGGTTGTTCTTGTTCTCCACGTCGATCATTCAGCGAAACGCCTTTGTCGTAAACGGCGAGGAGCTAGTGACTCGCATGTTGTTGTTTTATGGATGTTTCTCGCATTGGGGGACACAGCTAAGTTTCGATCGTTGGATTTACTGCAGAAAGAATCCGAATGTGGAGCACGTTCCACCCATGGTGTGGAATTGGCGATTGATGCAGATCAATTTCATCATGATCTATGTTATTAGTGTGCCCTACAAAATCGTTGACGACATGGATTGGCTGACAGGGGACGCGTTGCATTGGACGGTGGCAAGCGACATGTGGTGGACGCGCGGTTGGATGTCCGAATTGACTCTCAGTTTTTATGGCATCCCACGAAAGCTCTTGACCTGGGGAACCATTTTTGTCGAAGCCGCTTTTCCGTGCCTCGTTTGCTTCCGTCGAACCAGACTGACCATTACGCTCGCAGTCATTTTCTTGCACCTTGGGATCGCGTATTGCATTCCTGGCGTTACGCTCTTCACACTATCGATGGTCGCAGGGGCCGCGATGTTTATCTCGACGGAATCGTACCAAGCAATAGCGAGGACGTGTTTGCGCTGGATCGACAAATACTTGTCCTGGAAACCTATCCGCACTGCAGGCGAGTTGATTGGATCCGGGCGTTAACATCGCGAGGCGGTGTGGTTGTCGTCTTGTTGAGGCTACGGCAACGCGCTCTCCGAATCGAGTAGATTGTTGTTTGCTCGCGCGCATTCTGAGGGAGGGAGGCGATTTTTTTGAAATAATGTTGCGCCGATTTGTTGAAATTTATACTTCAATTTGTTATGGTACTTTTCGATTTGACTATCGCCCACCAATTCGAAATGAAAAAGCATGCCCCGATTCTTGCTTAGTTCTACCATTCTTCTATCGACCTTGTTCACATTTTCTGGCTGTGGACCTAACGACGGTCGACTACCTATCAGTGGAAATGTGACTCTTAAAGGTCAGCCGCTCGACGAAGGTGTCATCGAGTTCGCTTCGACTAGTTCCAAGTCGGGTACGCTCATCAAGAATGGCGCTTACGATATCCCAAGGGATCAGGGGCTCGTACCGGGAACTTACAAGGTAATTATCACTTCGGGTGATGGCCGGACTCCAGCCGATTCACCCGACGGGTTACCCGGCCCAACAGGTGCGAATATCGTCTCCAAAGATCGAATTCCCGCTGAATACAACACCAAGTCGAATCAGGAAGTGAATGTCTCCAGCACTGCTAAAAACAAGTTCGACTTTGCCATTCCTTAGCCATGTCAGAAAATGACATTCGTTGAGATTTTTGTTACCCAGGTCGTCGTTTAATTTTCCTTGTTTGTTACGGGAGTACTTCTATGAAGTGGAAGAATAAGGGGTTTACCTTAGTGGAATTATTGGTGGTCATCGCCATTATCGGCATTCTCGTTGGCCTGCTCTTACCTGCTGTCCAAGCGGCTCGCGAAGCGGCGCGGAGAATGCAGTGCCAAAATAACCTCAAGCAATTGGGGTTAGCCATGTACAACTATGAAAGCGCAAACAAGCGATTCGTAGGAGGTGTTGGACCTTACGGATGTTGTTGGGGAACATGGCAAGTTGGTGTACTACCTTACATGGAACAAGCGGCCATGTATCAGATTTATCAAAACTATGGCGGTGCAGATCCCAATCCTCGATATGGACATGCAAACAATCGACCGGTTGCTGGGGCACGCATTCCCACTTTGACTTGTCCAAGCGACACACCCAACGCTCCCATTGGCGGTTCCGCAACCCTCGCTGCAATTACCAGCCATAATTACGGAGTAAATTACGGCAATACAAGTTTCTTTCAGGCCACGCTGAATGGCATCCCGTTTCTCGGGGCGCCGTTTCGCATCTACACAGGTTCAACGTCGGATGATGGACCGATCAACGCTGCACAAGCTGCGACCTGGACACGAGTCTACGGACGACCCGTTAAGATGGGTGAAATCTCCGATGGCATGAGCAATACTCTTATGGCTTCGGAAGTGCTCCAAGGCCGAGGAACGGACCTTCGAGGATTCAGTTGGTGGGGCAACGCTTCGGGATTTGTGACGTTCATGCCGCCTAATAGCACCTTGCCTGACGTCGTCACCGGTGGCAACTGCACTCCAACGACTGCACCCCGT
>JBEBHM010000898.1:0-3182 GCA_040080875.1 Pirellula sp. | reverse complement strand
GTACAAGACCATCGGGGAGCCTATTTATTAGAGGGATTCGGCAGGATTTAGTATAATTTCGATGAAACAATGAAAAACCGCTCAATTCCCACGAGAAGTTCCCGAAACAACGACATCGCGACAAGAGAGAGTAGCGATTGTCCTCAAACGCTCTCGAATGCTGATGGTCCATCAAAAGCATAATGAAGAAAATCGAATTGTTGCTCGATCTTGCAAAACCAGACACCGGATGAGCGGCACGGTGAACGATTGAGGACAATCGTTCTTTTCTGTTCTTTTCCTCGACCGGTTTGCCTGCAAATTCGGAATAGCCCTTACGTTGGACTAGGCCACTAAATTTCCGCTAATCTTGTTGCGGCGGATATACTAATACGTAACGCGCAGACGCCGTCCAATGGCAGCGTCCAACGGTGGCGTCCAATAGTGAGATGTAACATGCTTCCCACGATCATCCTAATTCCATGACCCAGTTTTCCAATCCAACCATCCAGCAATCGGCCGCAGCCCCCCAAGCTCAGGCAGCTCAGATCAGCCGCGAGACGCTCCTGAATTATTTGATTCAAGCGTCGCAAACCATGCGGCGCGTCGAACTCGGCGTTGGCATCGTCGGCTGGTTGTGCATGATCGTGACGGTTCTGCTCGTCGCCGTATTGATCGATCATTGGTTGTGGACTTTCAATGTGCCCGCACGATTGGCCGTTTTCGGCTTTCTCGTGGGTTGGTCCGTTTGGTGGGTTCCTCGACGTATCGTGCCTCTCTTGTTTAAACCCATCCACCCAGAGCACACCGCTCGCAAAATCGAATTGCAATTCCCACAGCTCAAGGAAAGTCTGATCAGCTGGCTCCAACTCAGTTCAGAGAATGCAGCCCCCAAGGGAGTTCTGGCTGTCGTTGGACGGTTCGCGGTTCGCAATCTGGGTGGTCACGACTCGAGCAGCATTATCGATGCCGCCAACTTGATTCGGCTCGCGGCCCTTTTATTCAGCTTTGTCATGACTGGCACGATCTATTTCTTCGTGTCACCTAAGAGCGGCACGACGTCGCTCTCTCGCATGTTGATGCCGTGGGCCAACATTGCGCCTGCGGCACGCGTGCAAATCGTCGATGTATCCCCAGGGGATGCAACCATCACTCAAGGATCGCATTTGCCTTTGGCAGTTACCGTTCGCGGAATGCATCAAGGGGATTCGGTTCGAGTTCGCTACGATCTTTCGGACGGTCAACTCGTCGGCCAAAAACTCAGCATGAAAAAAGAGATCGAAGGCATCAACTATCGACTTGACTTTGGAAACTCCTTCGGCGGGATTCATCAGCCGCTTCAGTATTGGATCGAAGCCGGCGATGCGACGGCAGGACCGTTCGCGGTCAAAGTGCAAGTGGTTCCAATTGTGGCCATCGACCGGATGGAATACGAGTATCCTACCTACACCAAGCTCAAGGCTACGACCATCAAGAACGATGGAACCATCGAAGCCCCCGAAGGAACGCGAGTGCGTCTCTTTGCGCATTCCAATCAACCCATGTCTAAGTCTCGGATCGAGTTTGACCCAATCGTCAACAAAGGGGTTACGCAAGGCGCGAGTTCGTTGCTCGATTTGGAAACGCAGGATACAAAATTGCGTGGCTCATGGTTGCTCAAACTAAATGACGAAAAGTCCAATCCGACGCGATCGACCTATCGCATCAAAGCCTTTAACTCGCTCGGTGAGCCGAATCATGAACCGGTCATCTACAAGATCAAAGTCATCGGTGACTACCCGCCAGAAGTTCGGTTGCAGAGCGATTTGCCCGCCCAGATTCAAGTTCCCGTCAACGGTGCTCAAGAGATCGAAATGCGGGCCGTCGATCCCGATTATGGGTTGACTTCACTGCGCGCTACGTTGTCGCAGAACAAAAAATCCATCGTCGACCAGCCCTTGTTTGAATCCAAGGAGGGCGTTACGACTCAAATAGTTCGATCGTATACGATTCGCCCAAGCGAGCTCGGGCTCAAGGTGGGTGACCAGCTCGAGTTTCGAGCCATTGCAACCGACAACCGCAACCAAGTCGGAACTGAGATTCCGGAACCCAATGAAGCCACGTCGACACCCCTCTCGATTCAAGTCGTAGAGGCTCGGCCCGCTTCCGAATCGGACAAGGAGAAAAGTGCCAACAACGGGAGTAAGAACAAGAACGAACCACCATCGACGAGTAAAACTCAAAAAGGGAATTCTGATTCTCTTTCCAAGCAAAAAGATGGTCAACAACCGAACAGCCAACCCAAAGAATCCAACGGGGACACTTCGAACCCCAACAACAAGCAAGAACCAGGGACTGATAAGCCTAAAAACGAAGATCGCGCCGCATCGGGCAAGCAAAACGGCAATAAGCAACAAGAACAAGGTGGAAAAAAGAAGTCGCAACCCGACGGCACCGGGGCTGGCAATGAATCCGGCGAAGGCTCGACCGATGAATCGTCGTCCGACGGGCAATCATCCAAGTCGCAAGGCAGCAATGCAAACAAGTCGCAATCCAAGTCCTCCCGTGGAGGTGAACAGAACGGTCAGGAAGGAAGCGATAGCCAACAGGATAGCAATACGGACAACAGTGCATCTAAATCGGGTGGGAGCTCAGCTCGTTCCAACAAGAACGCAAGTAGTCAATCCGGTGATCCCGGTTCGTCCGAACAGGAGCTAGCCGATGACTCGAGCGATCCGAGTGAACCGCGTCATGATGGCAAAACGTTTGAGCAGATAGATCAGATTCGCCGCGAGAAGGAAAATCAACAAACGCAAAAAGCGGCAGACGGAAGTGCCCCGAAAGATGCCAAGTCCTCCGAAGGTACCGATGGAAATAACAACCAAGGCAACAAGCAGTCGGCCACGCAAGGAACCAAACCTCAGAACGACGGCAAGAACAACGATGCACCGTCCAACGTAAAACCTACAAAGGACGATGGATCCCAAAATCAACCGGGCAAGCAGACCGCAGATCCCTCACAAAAAAACTCCAACTCCACGAAGGAGCCAAGCGGTAGCAAGACTAGTGATGACAAATCATCCGCCGATAAATCACCTGCCGACAAATCATCTGGCGAGAAGTCGAGTGGTGATAAGTCCAGTGGTGATAAGTCCAGTGGTGATAAGTCCAGTGGTGATAAGTCCAGTGGTGATAAGTCCAGTGGTGATAAGTCCAGTGGTGAT
>JBEBHM010000897.1:0-3188 GCA_040080875.1 Pirellula sp. | reverse complement strand
GTTATATCGACAATTGGTCGCGCCGCAACTCCGGCAAGCTGTGCTGATCGTCAATGGCATACTCAGCGCACGCTGTCGCGGGATGGAGGAAGCGAGGGCTTCGTTATCGAAACTTTGCACGGAACTCGGCGACCATTTTAGCACTCGCGAGGTCAGCGTATTTTTGCGCGATAATATTCCAAATCATGCGCAATATTCCTTGGTTGCGAGCACGCTTTCCGAAAGTGAAATTTCTCGGAAAAGATACGGGGCCGATCCCGGTGACGGCCTTACCGGCTATGTCCTGGCGAGAAAATCCACGATCTGGTTTCACGACCTACATAATTTCCGCGATCCTCAGCGCCTGAAATTAATCACCGACCGATACCCGGGAATGACCTGGTCCGACGGTGCGGAATTCGGCAAACTGGCCAAAACCATTTTCGGTCTTTCCGATTCCGACCTTAATCCGCCGTTACCGTTTATCGGCGTGCCCGTAGTCGGCGAGCAAGGCGATGTTCTGGGCGCAATCCGGGCGAGTCTCGGCACCAATCCGTTCTATTTCCTCAGCGCCCAAATCGAAACCTTCGAGATAATCGCCCGCGAAATCGGGCGTTGGTGGGAGTCAATCATGCACGGGGCGGAGCATATGCGGCGAGCGGACGTCTGGGAGGCTCTGAACAAGACCATCATCAAGCAACACGACGCGCTAAAAAGCACGAACGACATCCAAGAACTGATCGAACAAACGGTGCTTTCAATCTCGGAACAACCGGGGTTCGATCTGGCGGTGTTTCGGCGGGGCGCCGATCAATCCACTTTAAAGCTGGTTTCGCTGCACCTGAGCCCGCGCGAAAGCGTCCGGGTGTCCGGGCGCGATTTACCGAAAAAAAATGATCTCTTTCCGTTGGGTATCTCCGACCTAAAGGTGCCTGACCGGGCGAACAGTTTTTACGTCGAGAAGATCGAGCGAACCTCCGAACAGCTCTCTGGCGATAGCTCCGGCCCGGAACAGACGACCTTTGCGGGACTTGCCCGGGTGATCAGCTGCCCGGTGTTTATCGAACGAAGGCTGTATGGGGTGCTTGATGTGGGATTTCAAAGCGAAGGCGATTTTTCCAACGCGAGGCAACGCATCGAGCAATTTGTCGAATTGGTGGCACGCCAAGTGGCGCTATTTGTGCGAACCGCCGAGAGCGTGGCGGAAGTGCAGGCGGCGCAAGACAATGAATTGCGGACATACGCCATTGTGACCCATCAGCTGAAAACCCCGCTCTTTACGGCTACGAGACGGCTGCGTGGGCTGGGATTGGTGCCGGCCGACAAATGGAATGCGAACAACACAAGGACCTTGGCGGAGGTTTCCGGCATGGTCAGGAAGGCCCGCAGCGTCACGAATTCGATCGAGATTTTCGGCGCGATGGTGGCCCGGCAACCGATTAAAACCCATCCCTCCAGTGCGAAACCCGAGAGCGCCTGGACGTTGAGCCTCGAAGTGGCGCGAAACACGCGCTGCCTGAGCGATCCGCGCCTGCAGGTGGCGTTTCAGTTGGGCGAAAAGGAATCATGGGGACAGGGACAGTTTCGCTGGAGCGCAAGCTTGGCCGAGCAGTGTCTCGATGCAGTCATCCACAACGGATTCAAATATAGTGCGCCGAACGAAACGGTTGAGATCACTGGTGCATTCGCGGGCAGTTTTTTTGTTGTGAGCGTGATCAACCAAGGACCATACCGTATCGCGGTGAGCGAGACCGACAAATGCAAGCAACAGGGCTGGCGCGGCGCAAAGGCCCAGGAGCGGGACGGAGTCGGCTTGGGACTGTGGATCGCCGACTATCTCATGACCGCTCAAGGCGGCGAATTGAGAGTGCATCCGACCACCAGTGCAGGGGAAACGAAGATCGAACTCTGTTTTTTAGCGAAATCTGGTAATTGATCATGTTATGAACCTATCGGAACACTGCAAACACATCGTCCTCGTGGAGGATGACCACAGCCAGTCGGAAGATTTCCAAACCGAGCTTCAGAACACCTTGGGGCCGGTCAGGATTGACGTCATCAGTTGCGAAGCAGAATTCTTGGACGCCTACAGCGGCTGCCCGGAAGAGATTCCCGATTTGTTCGTCATCGACCTGATGCTGGAATGGAACCAGTTGTCCGCGCGTTCAACCCGGGCGCAGCCCAAGCCCGCTCCAAATCAGGACGAGGCGGGGTTGAGGTGCCTGGCGGCGGTGCGGAACTATGCGCCGAACGCTCCCGTGATTATCTGGACCGTCACCAACATGAAAATCCCGTCCGCTATTATTGACGGCGTCCGAACCTGGTCCCTCATCAAAGATGAGGCCCTCGACGGGGATTTCGGAGCGCTGGCCAAGAAAGTGCTCTATGGCTCGTGACGCTACGACGCCATCACGCGTTTGCTTCTTGCTGTATCGTGGCACCCGATCCTCGTTTTGACGGCATTGCCGATATTCCGCTCTGATTCGTCTTTGAGTGAGAAATCTCCACCGTTCCACGAGGCGATGCGCCCCTTAAACGTCCTTCTCAAGGTCTGGGATGAAAAATAAATGGCCTCCTTCGACGGAGTGCAGATCAGCCCCGTCTTTCGACTACGACCATTAACCCGCATGATAACTTCCACCGGCTTGCCTTCGCCGAGGGCTTGATCGAAGAAGAGTTTACTCCGAGTCAGGCTCGACACCAACTTGTGGAGAAAAGAAGCCGGGGCCTTCGGCTTGACGCGCATCCGCTCGAAATAAAGGCGCTCTGTTTCTGGAATCTTCTCCCAAAGTTGAATCATCAGTGCTTGTCGGGACGCGGTGGCCTTTCCAACTATATCCTCGATGGGGCGAACTTTCTCCCAAAATATTGCAGGTCGGTTGATCGCGAAATAAAGCAGGTTTAGGCAGGCAAGGTTCTTCTCTCCCGGCGAGGGGTGCAGCGCAGCAATACATAGCGCCCCCAATAGTTCGCGCGATTCGCTCTCGGAGAGAATACGCACTGAAAATTCTGAAAAAAGCCGTTTCAAGATACGATGCACGCCGCGGATCAATATCTTCCTTCCCGTATCTGACGCATTGGTGATCGATCTCTCCAACAATTCATGCGGCGACAGGAATTCGTCGGGTAACCAAGGTCCCGGTGGATCCATCAAAAATTTCCGCTCCAACCGCTCGACGGCTGTTTGCGCCGTGCCGCCTCGGTTGGCG
>JBEBHM010000896.1:0-3192 GCA_040080875.1 Pirellula sp. | reverse complement strand
TGGCAGAACAGCGTAGTTCCAGCCCCTTCTCTTTGGCTTTTAGTTGGAAAATGGATAGTGCTTGGCCGATGACATCCATCGGAGAATGCATTGCCAATTCGAGTTCCATCTTGCCCGATTCAATCTTAGACAAATCGAGAATGTCATTGATAAGCGTAAGAAGGTGCTCGCCACTGCTTTGGATCGTATGCAAGTAATCACGGCGCTGCATTTCGTCGCGTGCCATGCCTCGCTGTAATATTTCCGTAAAACCAAGGATGGCATTCATGGGAGTTCGGATTTCGTGGCTCATTCGAGCGAGGAAGTCGCTCTTGGCGCGATTGGCTGCATTCGCTTGGTCCCGAGCCTCCGAGAGTTGCACCTTGTTTTTCTGCAGTTCGGTGATGTCTTCGAAGGATGTGAGCACGCCACGATAGCGGCCATCTTGGCCAAGTACCGGTGACGAGTTAGCGACTAGCGTGAGCAGCTGGCGGTCTTTGTTTTCGAGTTGCAAGTAGACCTGTGGCTGGACAACCCCCTCCACAATCGCACGAGTCCATGGAAACGGCACGCTATTTTCAGTTCCGTCATGTGCCCTCCAACCAAATTTCTCGGCATCAAGTCCAATGAGTTTGTCCGCATCTTTGCCGACCCACTTGGCAAACGCCTCGTTTGCCAAAACGATTCTTCCTCGGCGGTCGGTAACCAACAGCCCTTCGGCAAGAGTGTCCAGTGCGGCCCGAACACGCTTTGGAATGGCATTCGATGGGTCGAGTTGCTTCAATACACGGCCTAGATAGTAATAGAATGTAATAAAAGAGATCACGGATATGATGCCGACGAAACGAGACCATGGGCTTATGAAATACCCCAATATGCTGTCGTCTTGGAGGGGCAGAAAACGAAGTTCCACTTTGCCCCAATGCTTGCTTCCCTGTCGAAGTGGAATTTGCACTTGGGAATCTGTATCTTGATTGTCTACCCAATGCGCACGATGCTCGCCAACTTCGAGCTGCATCGTACCATCCGTGCGTCGAACCGCAGCTGACAGCAGATTGGGGTTTCGCTCGACCAGAGCCTTAATGATGTTTTCCATGTTGGCAACATCGCCCCGACTGATGAGAACGGATGAATTCAACGCTATGGACTCACACAGAGCACCGCGTCCATCGATCGTTGCTTGTCTCGCATCTGGCCCCAAACCAAAAAAGATAGCGAGCAACATGGAGCTGATCATCATACTGACTAGCCCAAGCGTGATCCGACTCTTTACCGACAAGAATGACATGATCATTCGGCGAATTCCTCAACAGTTGAAATCAATCGTCTCGATTCAATAGCTGCATCCTCTTGAGCGTTCGACTTATCAACCAAGGCAGCTAGCGAGTCATCATCATCATCATCGAGATCATCTAGCTGGGATAAAATGGGTAACGGGTCGATAAGCCCCCACGCTGGCAATTGCGCCATTACACCCGCTACGATGTACCCGCTTCTCAATAGCCAAATCACGTATCCCACGGAAAGGCTCGAGGCGACTCCCGTTGCCGCACCCAACGGAATCGGAAGCGAATCGTTCGTCCCATTCACAATGTTCTCACGGATTTGATCCAAGTCTTGCCACAATACGGCTTGGGTTTGAACCAGATCATATATTTGCGCAGTAACAAAGCTGGCTTGCTCTTCCATCCTCAAGCTTCCTTGCCTCGCAAACTCTCGAACCGAACGGTATTCGAAAATGGACTCTAAGACTGCGGACGAAGCTGAGCTTCGGTCAGATCGGGCGTTATTGGATCGAGCAGTTTCCGTAGCCACTAACGATGAGTTACCGTTGGTTTCCGATTCATTCGGTGATGTGGCTCCACTTTCCGTCGTGGGGGCTTGGACGTTGGACGTGAGTTGGAGAGTACTGGAATCTTGCGATTTCGTATCGGACGAGGCCGTATCGGACGAGGTTGAAGTCTGGGAGGACGTGGACTCCGATACGGAATCGGTGCTATTGCTGGAGTCTGTTGTGTCTGTTGTCGATGTCGAGTTGTCGGCGTCCGCGATTATCTGAATTCCAGAAAATCCTGCATCCACGGCGACTGTGGCAAAGATTTGCGCTATCCCCCCCGAGCCATCGTTCACTTCAAGCACAAAACTGTCCGCACCATGAAAGAGCGCACTTGCACTGTACACCAATGTGCCATCTGTCCGAAGGGTAACCGTTCCATGGGTTGCTCCCATGGCAATCGTTACGGTCAATGCATCTCCATCCGGATCCACTATTCCAGTCAAGATACCTGAGATGGGTACCTCGAGCGGAGTGTCTTCAATTGCAACCAAGGAAAGAGTCGAGTCTATCGGTGCTTCGTTGACGTTCACAACCCCAATCGAAATCGCTTCGTCGGTGTAATTCCCCGCAGAGTCGGACACCCGCACCATGATTTCATATTGGTTGTCTACATTCTGATCGACAGGAGTCTCAAAGTTAGGTGCGATGCGGAAAGCCAATTCATTGCCACGAACGATTTCTAGCAATCCCTGGTCGGCACCACCAATAATAGAAAAAGTTACGACGCTCGAGGAATCGGCATCCGTCGCCGTTAACAAGCCCGCGAATTGCACATTTTCCGGCATGGTGATAACCGCGCTGGATGATAATGTCGGCGCTACTTCGTCCACATCCTGTATGTCTATCGTAAAGCGATGAGATGAGCTGGAACCGTCTGAGCTTGTCGCAGTCACGAGAATCGAATAGGACGCGCTCAATTCGCGATCGAGACTGGCAGTTGTCGTTACAACACCGGTAGTCGAATCGATTGCGAAAAGTCCACCGGCGTTATCCATCAAACTGTACAGAACCGAATCCGTTCCATCCGAGTCCGTAGCAAATGCTGTGATCCCAACGGTCGCCCCGGCACTTGAATTCTCAGCGACCTCGTTGATGGCAGCCGAGGTGTCTGAGATCGCCGAAACGGAAGCCTCGTTGACATTGGCAACCTGGATGATAAAGCTGCCAACCGAGGTGCTGCCATCGCCGCTGGTCGCCACGATAACAATGCCGTGAGAGCTGCTTGCTTCAAAGTCCAGCAACGTACTCGCAGCCACGCTGACTTGCCCGGTCGTGGAGTTGATGGCGAAGCGACCACCGGCTGAATTCGAAAGAGCGTAAGTGACAGAGTTGTTGGTCGCATCCGCGTCGCTGGCGAATGCCGTTAGCCCGACAAC
>JBEBHM010000213.1:0-12000 GCA_040080875.1 Pirellula sp. | reverse complement strand
CATATGGATGGCCCCGTACAGCGCCGTACAGCGGTTAAAATGGTGTTATGCCACAGCGTCACTTGGGTGGCACTGAAGGTGTGCAGCGAGAGTCAGTTGGACGCCAGAGGAAACCATTCCTTTACCGGCAATGAGGCGATGTGCTTGCCATCGATCACTACCGGTATCAATTCGTCGAGCGAATAAAGTCGAGTCTTGGTGTAGTGTGCGGTCCCTGCTTCGAGCGTCGGCTCCTCGAAGACTTCGATGACTCGCTCCGACAAATTGACAATCCAATAGGTTGGGATTCTTGCTTCAGCGTATAGCTGCGCTTTGTATCGATCCGTCACCAACGAAGTGTCGGCCACTTCCACTACCAAGGCGATCTCCAAGGCACCTGGATGCCGAGACGCATAGTCGGCAAGCTCTCCACGGATAACGGCAACATCCGGTTCAGGTTCACTATTCGACAATGTAACCGGTTCTTGATTCTGAACGTGCCAACCCTTGGGAGAGATTCTAGATAAAGCCAGATCGCAAAGTCTTGTTGCGATCCTATGGGGAGGGTTTTTGGACATCGTTTCCGATACAACTCCATCTAGAAGCTCAAATGCATCCTGTTCGGAAAAGGCACCTGCCTCAACGAGGCGGTGATACCGTTCGATGGATATTCGTACGGGTTGAAAGGGTAAAATCTTGGGGAGATCAGCAGTTGCCATGAGAATAGTTGTAGTTGACTTCTGTCTGGTTCGAAGACCGATCCATTTTAAGCGACTGCGTTGATGTTAGCCAAAGCAAATAGCATTTGCAATCTATTGGAACGACGGAAGCCTAAGCGACCTCCAGACTAGCTCTCGCGTTTCGGCGACCTGCTTTGGGAAGATATGAGTTAGGGCACAACCTTGGAATCGCACATAGTCAAGGTGACAACCATATCATGGCGCCGACTTTGCATGCCGGCGTGAAAAAGATGTTTGGCCGCCAGCATCTCGGATTCATTGGCACCAACTGGGCTTTGCCAGACAATCCCAAGTCAGATGTTGTTCGCCCAAATAGTCAGGACACGAGGTGCAACCAAGGTATCCGACTTGCTATCTCCCCTTTCGTGACATAGAATCTACAAGAATGTAGAACTTTCTACGGTTACGAAGACATAGGGAGATCGAAGTTGAATTCCGAGACGCAAATTTCAGCAAACATATCGGCTGAGACACGGGAATTGTTAGAGAGGTATGTTGCTGTTCATGGCGTTAAGAAGTCCCATCTGATCGAAACGGCAGTGCGGCATCATCTGAGCGCTTTGGACTCTATTCCTGCCGACCTGATCATTCCACCAGTGATCGAAGTGTCTAAAGGAACGGGTAACTCGATACTGGAGCGGATCGAAAACCCCAAGCCGCCAACGGCCGCGATGAGGGCTTTGTTTGGTGGTTGAAATTCGGGCATTGCGATCGGACGACCAGCGAGAGGGCTTCCGTAGCGGAAACGTCGAACTCGACCGTTTCTTTCAAAAGTTCGCTGCGCAAAATCAATTTCGATTACATATTGGGACAACCTACGTCGCGGTAAGAGACGCGGAAATCGTTGGGTTTGCAACGATTTCAGCGACATCGATCACAATTGAAAACCTTCCAAAGTCTTCTAGAAAACGATTGCCAAATTACCCACTGCCGGCGCTAAGGCTGGCTCGATTGGCGGTTGCAGAATCGGCTCAGAGCCAAGGCATCGGCAATCAGCTTTTGAAAACAGTGTTTGCAATCGCACATGAGATGGCAGAACGCACCGGTTGCGTGGCCGTTGTTGTCGACGCAGAGCCCGATGCGGTTGAGTTCTATGAACGATTTGGATTTGAGTCGTTCGAAGTTCTATCGGGCAAGTTAGGTGAGCGTCCAGTGCCGCTCCCCATGATTTTGCCACTGGGCTCAATTCCCACGCAGGATGTTACGGGTTGATCAGGCGATGTGGTTGCCATCTATCACTGCCGGTATTGGTTCGTCGAGCGAACAACATTTTCGTCTTTCTGTAGCTTGCGGTCTCTGCTTCGAGCGCCTGCTCCTTGAAGAATTCGATGACTCACTCTGACAAATTGGCAACGCAAAAATGAATGAGCTAAATCCTCGCAAACGTGATCGGAATTTCTGATGCTTAGCTTTCGTCGTCGCTGCGCAGTTTCGCAAGTATGCTAAAGTCCTCAAGAGTCGATGTATCTCCGGTGCCTTCCTTACCAGACGCGATGTCTCTCAGCAGGCGTCGCATGATTTTGCCGCTGCGGGTTTTGGGCAATGCAGATGTAAACCTTACATCGTCTGGCACTGCCAAAGCACCGATCTCTTTGCGGACATGCTTCTTGAGGATTTCTCGCATTTCGTCCGACGCTTCTTGATTCTTGAGCGTAACGAAAACCGCAATGGCTTGTCCTTTGATGTCATCAGGCCGTCCCACTGCGGCTGCTTCGGCAACGGCTGGATGGCTGACAAGCGCACTTTCAACTTCGATAGTGCTCAATCGGTGGCCGGATACGTTGATGACGTCGTCGATTCGCCCCATGATCCAGTAGTATCCATCGTCGTCGCGGCGAGCATTGTCGCCCGTGAGATACATGTGTGGAACAAGGGACCAGTACTGCTGTCGATACCTTTCGTCATCGCCCCAAATACCTCTTAACATTCCAGGCCATGGTTTCTCGATGCATAGCATTCCTCCATGATTCGTTGCGGCGTCGCCAAGCTCCCCTCTTGGACCTGAATTAGTTAGTATCCTGGGAACGATGCCTGGCAATGGTCGCGTGCATGAACCGGGCTTGCATGCGATGGCACCTGGGAAAGGAGACATCATGATTCCACCCGTCTCGGTCTGCCACCACGTGTCCACGATCGGACAACGTCCACCACCGATCTTATTGTAGTACCACATCCAAGCCTCAGGATTAATCCCTTCACCTACGCTGCCAAGAAGCCTGAGCGAGCTTAAGTCGTGCTTTTCGACATGGTGATCGCCCCACTTGATAAAGGCTCGAATCGCGGTCGGAGCAGTGTACAAGATCGTGACTTTGTAGCGTTCGATAATTTCCCAAAAGCGATTCTCTTGTGGCCAGTTGGGAGCGCCTTCGTACATCACCTGAGTCGCACCCGCAGACATCGGTCCATACACAATGTAGCTATGCCCCGTAATCCATCCGCAGTCTGCGGTGCACCAGAAAATATCCTCTTCCTGATGATCGAAGACCCATTGAAACGTTCGTTTGGCATACAAGTTGTAGCCTGCCGTGGTGTGCCGAATTCCTTTAGGTTTCCCGGTCGAACCACTTGTGTACAAAATAAACAGAGAGTCTTCGCTATCCATCGCCTCGGCAGGGCATTTGTCCGATACATCCGCGACAAGGTCGTTCCACCAAACGTCCCTGCCGGTTTGCATCGGAGGATTGTTTCCAACACGATTAAGAACGACGCACTTTTCAACGGAAGGGCTCTTAGCCAGGGCTTCATCCACCGTCTGTTTCAGCGAAAGCGACTTGCCACGCCGCCATCCTCCATCCGCTGTGATCAAGAACCGCGCTTGCGCATCGTTGTTTCGATCGGCAATGGCTTCGGCGCTGAACCCACCGAAAATAACGGAGTGAATAGCACCCACGCGCGCACACGCTAGCATCGCGACCGCAAGCTCTGGAACCATAGGCATGTAGATGCTTACCCGATCTCCCTTTTTGATACCGAGCTTCTTAAGTCCGTTCGAAAACCTACAAACTTCGCGATACAGGTCTTGGTAAGTAACGGTTCTGCGATCCCCCGGCTCACCCTCCCAATGAATTGCGACTCGATGACCATTTCCATTAAGGATGTGCGTATCAAGGCAATTAAACGAAACGTTGGTCTTGCCACCAACAAACCATTTGGCGAATGGCTCGTCCCATTCCAATGTCTTTTGAAACGGTTCAAACCAATGGAGATGTTCCCTGGCTTGCTTGGCCCAAAATGCCTCCGTATCCACCAACGCTTCGTCGTAAAGGCGCTCGTAAGCCGCGACCGAACCGATTTGAGCAAGTTTGGAAAACGCTTCGCTCGGTGGGAAAACTCGCGTTTCGTTCAAGACATTTGAGATCTGTGCATTAGTTGGCTCGGACATTCAAAACTCGCAGTGAGGACAGTGGTTGCGGACCCGCGAAACACGGGAAGATTCTGAGGCAGCGGAGCCAGAATGTCAAACCGGGGTTGGGTTGGGCGGTTGGGCGTAGTGGATCTTGTTAAAGATCCTTGCCATCCTTGCAGTCTGGCAATCTGGGAGGTTTAACAACCTCCACTACCCTAATTGTTAGGACTGAAGACGCACTGGGTAACTTTTCAATATCTATGCTGCAACCACTTTTCTCTCAATTACAATCTCTGGCACACAATTTCTCGTTGTCCCGTTGAACCTACTCCAATTAAAGCACTGACAACATGACGAAAATCGCCGTCCGGTGGAGCGTGCCGCCCACGCTCTTACTTACGATTTTTCAAGCAATTTCATTGGGGCAGAACACTGCCGGCACCAAGCCGGAAACAGGAATTCTCGAGCACCGAAATAGCGTATTTGCCATCACGAATGCCACGGTCGTCTCGGAGCCTGGAAAGCGCTTCGAGAAAGCCACGATCGTCATTCGGGACGGAAAAATCGTTGAAATCGGCACAAGTGTCACACCACCAGCAGGATCTCATGTCATCGACCTCGTTGGCAAAACAATCTATCCAGGCATTGTGGACGCGGGTGTGGAGCTTGATGCCCCGCCATCGGATAAGCAACGGGGCTCGCCCCATTGGAGCTCCGAAATCACGCCGGAAAGGTCCATGGCTTCCGCGATTGCGGCGAATGACGCCAGCTTAGCCAAATTAAGAAAGGCTGGAATTACAACGGCACTAGTGGCACCTCGAGATGGAATCATCAAGGGCACGAGCGCCGCCATCCTTACATCCAACGATTCCGCGACCGATTGTGTATTGGCTGACCATGTAGCCTTGCATGTGCGTTTGACCGTGACGCGAGGTCGAAGCCGAGATTCCTATCCCGGCAGTCCCATGGGCGCCGTGGCACTGGCCCGACAGACGTTTCTGGATGCTCAGTGGTACGCTCAAGCGTGGCAGGTCTATCACTCGCAACTCGGAATCGAAAAGCCGGAAAGGAACGACGCACTTGTTGCGATCAACAAGCATCTCGAAGCGGGCAAGTATGTCATGTTCGACGCACTCAATGAACAATACGCGCTGCGAGCGGACTCGTTCGGGAAAGAGTTTGGCCTCAACGTCATCCTCAAGGGAAGCGGACAAGAATACCAATTGCTCGAGCATGTCGCCAAGCTGCATCGCCCAATCATTGTCCCCGTGAACTTTCCGAAGCCTCCCAACGTTGCAACCGCCGATGCGGCCTTGGATGTCGAACTCGAGGAACTCACACATTGGGAACTGGCACCTGAGAACCCGAGCCGGTTGTTGGCTGCAGGAGTCAAGATCGCCCTGACCTCGAGCGGACTCAGCGACCCTAGCGAGTTCATTCCGCAAGTCCGTAAAGCCATCTCGCGAGGGTTGGATTCCAACGCCGCATTGCAAGCCATCACGACGACGCCCGCCGAGTTGCTCGGCATCGCTGATCAGTGTGGCTCGATCAAGCCTGGCATGTGGGCGAATCTTATCGTAGCAAGCGGCGAACTATGGGACGAAAAGACCAAGATTGAAGAAGTCTGGATTCGAGGTTCGCGACCGGCGGCCGCTTACACTAATGAATCGTCGATTGATGGGCGTTGGCAGCTTGGACTTTCATCCGAGACAAATGCAACGACTGCATTGCCACAGAAACTTATTCTCGCCATCGCCGACACGAACAAAAAAATCTCCGGTTCTCTGGAAATCATTCCGTCGAAAGAAATCAAAGAAGAGCCGAAATCGGAAGAGGCCAAGAGTGATGCAAAGACAGACAAGCCAACCGAGCAGGCGTCCGACAAGCCAACCGACAAGCCAACGGAGAAATCCGACAAAAGCAAAAAGCCTGACGAAAAGGGAAAATCAAAACTTACGAACCCTCGATGGGAAGATCGCACGCTGACCGCCGCCTTTTCGGCGAACACGCTGGCAGATGGGCAGGCGGGTGTTGGCTACCTAACGATTGCCATGCTTCCCCTAGGCAATTCAACAACCGATTCAACGCTTGTTGGAACGATCCAATGGCCTGATGGCGTGCGCACATTTGTTTCGGCCACCAAGGCCTCCGATGCCGAGGAGAAAAAAGACAAGCCCGATAGCCCGAAGACACCGAGCGACAAAAAAGAGGCAAAGGATACGGTCGGCAAACCTGCTAAATCTGTTCTTTCCACAACGTTGTATCCAGTTGGGGTTCAAGGCCGAGATGGCTTGCCAGAGCAACCCGAGTATGTGGTCTTTCAAAACACGACTCTTTGGACATGCAGTCCTTCCGGGCTTGTCAAGGATGCGGACTTGATCGTGCACCGTGGTCGCATTCACCAAATCGGCATCGACCTTATTGTTCCAACCGGCGCTCAAGTGGTTGATGCGTCCAAGCTCCAACTGAGTCCTGGCCTCATCGATTGTCATTCTCACATGGCCACCGACAGTGGCATCAACGAATCGACCCAGGCCGTAACCGCCGAAGTTCGAATCGGTGACTTTGTAGACGCGAGCGATATCACCATCTATCGACAGCTTGCAGGCGGCCTGACCACTGCCAATGTGCTGCACGGCTCCGCCAATCCGATCGGAGGACAGAACCAAGTCATCAAGCTGCGTTGGGGAGGGGTTTACGACGACCTCAAGTTTGCCGAAGCACCTGCTGGAATCAAATTTGCGCTGGGCGAAAACGTGAAGCGTAGCAATATGCCGGAAGGATCGAACACTCGGTATCCCCAAAGCCGAATGGGTGTTGAACAACTTTTCCGAGACCGATTTAACTCCGCGTTGGAGTATGACAAGGCATGGAAGAAATGGAACAAAGATCGTACGGGTTTGCCGCCGCGTCGGGACTTGGAGCTGGATGCCATCGCCGAAATCCTTCGCGGCGAACGTTGGATCCATTGCCACAGCTATCGTCAAGACGAAATACTCGGCTTGTTGAGAATGCTCGAAGACTACCACGTCACGATCGGTTCGCTCCAACACATTCTTGAGGGGTACAAAGTCGCGGAGGACATTGCAAAACATGGCGCAACAGCTTCTTCGTTCTCCGATTGGTGGAACTACAAATTCGAGGTCGTGGATGCTATCCCATACAACGGAGCCATCATGCATAACCAAGGAATTATCGTCTCGTTCAACTCAGACGATGCGGAACTTGGACGTCATATGAATCATGAGGCGGCAAAAGCAGTTAAGTATGGAAACGTGGACCCGATGGAAGCTCTCAAGTTTGTTACGTTGAACCCAGCCAAACAGCTGCGAATCGACTCCAAGGTCGGATCGCTCGAGGTGGGCAAGGACGCGGATATCTCTGTCTGGAACGGATCTCCACTCTCTACTTTGGCTCGATGCGAACAGACGTGGATTGACGGTCGAAAGTATTTTGATCGCCAGTGGGACGCAGAATCGAGGCTGCGCGATGCAAAGCTTGCTCGAGCACTCATTCAAAAGATCTTGGATAGCGGCGAGGCGAGCGGCAACCGAAGCCCACTTGCGGATGACCCATCCAGATTATGGCCCCACCACGACGAGTTCTGCCATCAACATCACGATGATGACGCACACTCGTTACACGAAGAACACCAATAGAACGGAACCGTTAGAAGGGTACCGTTAGCCCTGGCTTATGAAACGGTGCTTATAAAACGGTGCCGATCCGACCGGCGTAAACCCTGAATTCAAAAAAATATTTTGCAAGCAGTTTCCAAATCATGATCGATGTACATAAAACAATTCAAAAGACATTTGCGTTTGCTGTCGCAATTCCGATTCTGATTTCCTGCCTGTTGGCTTCAGATCAAATTCCAGGTGGGCCTCAGAAAAGGCCGATTGTGATTCGCAATGCAATCTTGCACACGATTTCAGGGCCTATCATTGAGGGTGGAAGTCTCTTGTTTCAAAACGGAAAAATTACAGACCTTGGTGCAAGTGTATCTTTTCCTGGGGATGCAGAATTGATCGATGCTATAGGAAAGCATGTCTATCCTGGCTTGATCGATTCCTATTCAAGCATTGGACTGGTCGAGATCGACTCCATCCGGGCCACCATCGATACGTCCGAACTGGGGAGCATAAATCCGAACGTGCGATCGGCGGTGGCGTTCAACCCCGATAGCGAGGCCATTCCGGTCGCTCGAGCCAATGGAATCTTGAGCGCATTGGTGGTTCCGAGCGGCGGGCTCATTTCCGGGCGAGCTTCCCTTATGATGTTAGATGGTTGGACTTGGGAGAGCATGACCATTCAGCCAGATACAGGGATGTTGATTACATGGCCGCGGTATTCTCAGCAACGTATGCGCCGTGGGCCTGTGGAATCGGAAACAACGCCAGAGACCGATCGACTCGGTCCCTTGCATGAAATCCTTCGCGAAGTCAAAGCGTACGCGCATGCTCGCAACGCAAATGTTTCAGAGCAACCGATTGATCTCAAGCTCGAGGCGATGCGACCGATCGCCGAAGGCAAGATGCCAATCTTGGTAGTCGCAAATTCCTTGAAGCAGATTCAGACTGCCATCGCCTTTGCAAAGCAATACGAGTTAAAGATGGTATTGATCGGAGCTGCAGATGCGATGCACTGCGTCAATCTCATCAAGGAAGCGAAAATACCTGTCGTCGTGTCGAGCACTTATCGACTTCCAACACGGCGCGATTCTTCCTACGATGAAGCCTATGCGTTGCCGTCGAAACTGCAAGCTGCAGGCATCCCATTTTCGATCGCGAGCGATGGGCGATTTGGGGCGTCGACGGTTCGCAATCTACCTTACCAGGCTGCCACCGCAGCCGCATTTGGTTTGAACGAAGAGCAAGCGATTCGATCGATTACACTTTCGCCTGCTGAAATTTTTGGCGTTGCGGATCGATTGGGATCGCTATCGGTTGGCAAAGACGCAACGCTGATGATCGCCGATGGAAACATTCTGGAGACTCCAACGCAGGTTGTAGGTGCCTACATCCAGGGCCGCAAGGTTGACTTGTCTAGCAAACATACGCGGCTCAATGACAAGTACCGCGCCAAGTACAAGCAATAACGGCATCGAACGAGTGGTGATACTCGCGGAATCTGTCTGCACGGATGCCAAATGGCCCGTCGGTGCGGCGGTTTATTCCATTCAATCGTTGCGACCGAATCGTTGAACACGTATTTGCCGTGTCCGGCATCGATTCGTAACGAGCCTATCGCCGTGTCGATTGGTTTCCCGAGCTAGATTCGCTTTAGAACCTGTTCTTGTGAATCACTCCGGTACCGTCTATGTCCAACGTCATCAATACCAACTCCTCATCGGGTGCAGTCGGGCAGATCCCTCTTACTTCCGCACCCATCGATTCCGAGGCAGGAATTGCAATCGTTCCAGAGACGGTAGAGTATCGATCCGAAATGATCGCCAAGTCTGCCGTGCGGATAAATGAAATCCCGCCTGCAGTCGTACAGTTTTTGTCGTGCGTTAAATCCAATTTCAACGGAAATGAGGACGAGCTCAGTGGACTGTTAACCGAGCTGATTCATTCGGCCAGAATGAACGACTCCTCCAAATCCCTCGATCGCAATCGAGTCTCGGATTCTGCGGCGGGAATTGCGATCTCGCTGCGCTGGATTGTCCAATCTCAATCCCAAATTGGCGAGCCAACGTGCATGAAGTTGGTTCTCAAGTCATTAATGCCGATGTACCTTGCCGCTGGACAGGGACGTGCGGGGACGAGCCTAGCGGATACTCTAGGCCTGTTTCGATGGACTTGTACCCTCATCGAGTTGGATCGGTTGACCAACAATCACGATTTGGCCGAGTGGATCCGAACCAATTCTTCCGCGATCGATCCCATTGAGTTGGTTCGCAGTGCTTTCCGCGTGAATGTCCCGAAGATGTCTCAGGTCTTTTGGAGTCAAGTTTCCGCCAAGAGTGCAACCATTCGGGGCAATTCCAGCCCTAGTATGTCGCTGAACGCGTCCAACGAAAAACAAGGTGAAGCATGGTGGTCTTTGGCGAATCAATTCTATGAACACCGAACGCAAATCACGGTTCCAGCCAATCTAGGGATTGGACTAATCGACTGGAATAAATTGCTTGACCACTGGCAACGATTGTCGTGCGTCCTGGACGGCACACCTCAACCGGCTAACCCTGCGATAGACCTTCAGCACAATGCGAAGAGCAAGGATAATGTTGCTGAACCCCAGACCGAAACCAAGAAAACCAACTTAGATGATCGACGCTTCATCGAGATTCGGTCGGCCAAGGATCCGCAATTGAGTGCCAGTTTGGATGCTCTCCTGAGGGATGCGAGAAACGAGCAAGGCCTGCTTTCGTTGATCGTTGTCAAAAAACTTGGGGGTAACTCAGGCCAAGCAGAATCCATGGGGCTTCAAAACTGGCAATCCGACTTTATCCATTGGATTGATTCCAACGCCGAAGCAGCCAATGTGCGAGGCTTTATCAGCGACGATGGCGAGTTGACGCTCGTTTACCAAGATGTCGAACGATCGGAATTAGCCAGCTGGATTCGAGACTCTTTTACGAAAATGGGAACAACCCGAGCGGATTCGAGCTTGGCGACCACCACCACGCCCGCATTGGTCGCAGGAATTGCGTCCGTCAATGCACCGTCAAGATCCTTTACTATCGAGCAGCTGATTCAATCGGCTTGGCGCTGTCTCGAAGGGGCGTCAACGCAAGGAGCCGGCGCCGTCAAGACGATCGAAGTCTACTAGTCCCATAGGACTTAGCGTTTAGGAAGAAATGGGAACAAGGCTCGAATCTCTTCGTCGCTCGGTTGCCTTCCATATTCACAAATCTCAAATGCTTCTGCGAACTTGACTGCGTCGCCAGAATCATTTCCATACCATTTCTTAAGCGTATTCCGGTATCGCTTGGCCTCGCCTGATTGGCGTGCCTCCCATTTATTTCGCAACCAAACTTTGCGTGCGGCCGTATCTCGTTCGGGTGGGACGTCTCTCATGAATTCCTCGCTCCCCGATGCGCCTCCTTCATAGACCTGAGACGCCAACGCGTGGACTGCATCCAGTTTCGTATCAAAGACATCGTCAATCGAGACGGCGATATCCGCGCGAAAAGGATAGGGTTTTTCAAATCGGTCGCTGGAATACAGAAACACGGGGTTCTTGGTGAGGAAAGGAACATCCGGGCAAAAGAAAGGAACCGTCACCATGAATGCGGCATCCTGAACCAGCACCCCCACGTAACGATGGTCCGGATGATAGTCCCATGGACGATGCGCGATCACAACATCGGCTTTCCATTCGCGAATGATTCGAGTGATGGTTTTGCGGTTTTCCAACGTTGGCAACAACTCACCATCATGCAAATCCAATACTTGAGCTTCGGTACCCATCATTTTGGCGGCTAACTCAACTTCGGCCTTTCGCCTTTGAGCCAATGGACCGCCTGCAATTTGCCAATGTCCGATGTCACCATTGGTGACCGATACGAGCTTGACCTTGTGCCCTAAACGCGCCCACTGGATGGCCGAACCGGCTGCCTTGAATTCCGCATCGTCCGGATGGGCTCCGAATACAAGAATCCTGAGCTTGGCATTTGCGTCGGTCGACTGAGCATTCGCTTGTTTGGAAAATTGGCATGCGAGCGCCAAGAGACACGAAGCAGCAATAAGATAGGAAACACGAAACAATCGCACCATGATGCAAACCTGACGGAAAGGGGCGGGAAAGGAAAAGGGCAGGGGGGGAACGGGGCAATCAAGAAGCAGCCGAAGCGGGTTATTCTGCCTTGATCGGAAATAGAGGGGAAAGAAAGCTTGGACCAAGGCAACAATCTTCGATTCCGAAGCCGACGGCCTGTTGATGGGCTCGATTGAAGTAGGGATTGTCAATTTGGTCCGAGTCGATCCGATC
>JBEBHM010000895.1:0-3201 GCA_040080875.1 Pirellula sp. | reverse complement strand
TTGGCCTTCGCTCTGAGCTGGAGGATGGCTCCCGCTCAGGCCATCAGATATGATGTGCGGATAACAATAAGCGGGGGATCGGCCGCTTCCTGATAGAAAATTTACTTGCCCCCGCTCGGTCATCGGGGTCGTTACCTGCATAAATTGAACCATGATCGCTACTGCACATGTCACTTTCGATCGAAGCTATTTTGAGCTTCAGTACGACGAGTGGATGCGGTACCGTTCGAGACTCAAACGTTACGAAGTCTGGTTCGCTCTCGCTCTTACACTATTCGGTCTGGCGATGGCGATCATGTTTCGGCATCAATGGCTCGTTGGTGTACTTTTCGCTTCGGCAGGTATTTACGAGTTTTTGATGGCGACCACCCATAAAAGTAGATGGGTCAATGCTCGCGTCTCGACAGTCCGACAGGACAAAACGGTTGACCTTAGATTTGATGCTGAAACGCTCACTTCGTCGTCCCAAAACGGATCTGCAACAATGCAGCTTGCGGCGTTTACTGGATTCACTCCTGCATCAAAAGGATTCTTCCTGATTCCCGATACTGGAGTGTCAATTTACGTTCCGCGTGCTACCATTGATCCAAGCGATGCATATTCTTCCCTTGTAGAGTTGCTAGCATCCACTGTTTTGTCGACTGAAATGCGAAAAAGCAGGTAACAAAGCGATGGACCGAAGTCGCGGGTCGCCCGTTTTTTGATGGAAACTTTATTTGCCGCGACATCGGTCATCGCGGGCGTTCGTCGAGGCGTTCGTCGAGGTGGAGATCCATGAAACAGAAAATGCTTGGACTCGATCTGGACTACTGGGATGATTCCGTCGGTGCGTTTGAACCGGAGAAGTGCATCAATCGTGTTTGTGCGGCATTCAAGGACGTAGATGTTGATGTCGATAAGACCGATCACCAAGAAATCATAATGACTCGCGAGGTCGAGCGCTGGATTGCAACGGTTGAAGACGAAAGACAGAGAGACCAGTTGATCTTTCAATCGAAACGGCTTTACCGTGCCAATGGCCCTACATATCGCTTCGTGATCAGATTTGGAGACGGGCATGAGGTCCACGGAACTGCGAGACGCCTTTATTTTTACTTACGGTTCAACCCGTCACTTCCGAATGAAATTGTGACGAGGTTGCGGCAATTCTTGCTGTCACTTTCATTAGGATCGCCTAAAATGTCCGGTGTCGACGAACAAAGCGATGGACGCGAAGTGCTCGATCAGCCGTTTTAACTCGCGTAGAGTTATCTGCTCGCACTCGGTCATCGCAGCCGATTCGGCCAGATAAACCCATCGTGACAAAAGCCCCTAATCCCCTGCAACTGAGGTTCGACGAGCAAATCGAACTGTTAACGGTGCTTTGCGATTGTTACGACGCTGGACACGAAGTCGTGGCGTTGTCGATAGCCACATCGCTTCGCGTAATTCTTCATGACACAAGCAGCAGCACGTCACTTCTTCAGCATATTGGCAAGAAATCAATTGGGTTCCTTAGCACGAACTTTTCCTCGCCAAACGAGCCGGTTCATTTGGGACTGGTTCGCCGCATAAACGTCGGCGTTCATGACGGTGTTGGCGGCGAGGCACGCTATTGGCCGTTGTGTGACGAGACATATTTCCCGTCACCACAACAGTCGCAAACTCTCGGATTTGAAGACTGGTGGAACGAGAGAGTTTTTCAAAATCAAAACGACTTCCTCTCACGTAGAGTGCTTGTATTGACGGTTGCGAACAAAGATGGCGGCGCGCATGTTGATGGCGAGGTCGAAGTGTGTTACGATCGGTTTCGAAAATCATGGTCTGGCGGAACGACCCTCGTGGGAACATTGTCCGGTGCTAGTCGTGGATACGACAACATTCCGACCTACCCAGCAATACGACAGATCGCGTACGAACTCTTACGCTCTATCTAACACGATCAAGGCCGAACAAAGCGATGCAACCGAGTTCTCGGTCATGTCGCGCTTACCAATAAGTTAACTCCTCGAACCGGCTGATCGCCAACGTTATGCGAAAAACCCGAATGTCCTACGAACCCGACTCGCTACTCAAATTGATCGACAAGGCCTTTGATGGCGTTATTCTCGGCAACGGTGTAAGCCTGCACGAGAGTGTGGCTATTGATATATACGAGAGTGCTGTTGGACGTGAATTCGCTCGGGAACCTGACGAGAAGCATGATTGGAGAAGGCTAGTTGTAGATCCGGAACTTCCTAGGACTTGTGGCGTTGGTGGGCCGATCTTTATGGATGCGGCGGGTTTCACTTTTCATTTGCCTGCCTATTTGACTCTTGCTGTTTTGGAAGCTGATTGTCCAAAGAACATCGACATATTCGTCAATCTGCTAAATCGACTTACTGACCGGTCCGAATTCGGCGTAGAAAAATTCTCATTGCTTTCCCACCAACAGAAGTCGTGCGTTGCAGTCGTGCTACAATTTCTGAGGTCCAAGTGGAAATGGATTGATCAGGATGTTGCAGGTTCGATTCGCGAATACTGGGACCCAAGCGCAAACCTTGAGATCGCATAACCATGGCATGCACACGAAGCACTCGATCGTCCGTTCTGACTTGCGTTGAGTCGACTCCTCGTGCTCGGTGATGCCGGTCGTTATTTTGCTTAACGCGACGTTTTCGGATTGTTCAATATTCTCGCGCATATGTACCCGTCAACATCTTCAAAAGTTGAATTCAATCAATAGAACGCAAAGATGACTTCGGACGAATTTTATCGAGACAAAACGGTCTGTCTGACGGAATGGTGGCTGGATTCCTGTAGTCTTCCTGAACAACACTTTGCGCGCCTTCGAGTCTTCAATGATGGCACGGCGGATTCCTGCTTCGGGCCAAACGACAAACTCTTTGGATTCGACAACCGCGACTATGCAGGATATATTCTTTCAGAAGATGAATACATGCGAGTATCCTACTTGGATGAAGACGACGCGACTGAGTACGGCATTGTGCTGGGGGATATTACGCCGCCAGTATGGCCAGAAGATAGTCACCAGGACTTCGAGTATCTCGGCACTTACTAAAGTGGGCAAAATAACAATCGCATGCACCGGAGTCGCGGGTCGGGCGTTTTTTCCATGGAGCATCACTCGCCGCGACCGCGGTGATGCGTGACGTTATTTGCGATGCATCACGGCAAATCCTTAACGCACAATCAGTATGACCGATCGCGAATACACTGAAG
>JBEBHM010000894.1:0-3203 GCA_040080875.1 Pirellula sp. | reverse complement strand
CATCCACATCCTTGGCATCGAGCAAACGTCGGTAGTCGTCGGTCGTAACGGCCGAGAGCCCGGCCTCTTTCTGCAAGAATGAACTCGCCTCGGCTAAATACGATTTGTCCAAATCGCAAAGAGCGACGATATTCTTCAGAAAGTATTTCATGTTGTTCTTGGGCCCGCCCTGATTGCCCACACCAATCATGCCAACGCGGATCCGTTCACTTGGTGGCTCTGCCGCGAAAAGCGCGCGGTGAGTTTGCGGGGATAGTCCGAGAATCGCACCACCAAATGCAGTCTCTTTCAAAAATGTCCGTCGCGATTTTTGCGATAACGATTTTGGTGGAAGGATTTCTGGTGGCAACTGTTTTGGTGCTAGTGGTTTCTTTGGCATTGGCTTGGTATCTCCGAAAAAAAGTCGTTTTCGTGTATTCAAATGATCGCGATGGCGATGGATCCTGCAGGTGCGAAAGTCATTTTAGTCGTTTCGCTGCCCTTCTTTTTCCATTCTTGGCGTTCTTCTTAGCCTGGCCACCTTCATCGACCTTTCCGCCGTCTGGATTCAGCGTGGAAAGAACATTGGTCAATCGAGTCCTGGCTGCAGTGCTTTCGTTGTTGTCCGACCCGGATGCAACAAGTTTTTCTTGAAACGGTGCATCCTTCATCTCAAACAGTTCGCCCGACTCGTTCATTTTGTAATCGGCCTCGCGTACAAACCACTTCTTGCCAAGTTGCACGTAGACCCAATCGCGAGGCTTGCCCGGTTTTCCTTGCAATTGGGCGGCAAAGCTCTGGCCGTCGACGGTTAACTTGGCGGACATCTTGGCGCCAGCCAGTTCAGCAAATGTTGCATACGGATCGGCCAGACTAATCATGTCTTGCGAAACCTTTCCAGCCGGCGTCACCCCTGGCCAGCTTGCGATCATCGGCACGCGCGAACCGCCCTCAAGCATGGATGCTTTCTTGCCATTAATCATTCGACCACCGATGGTGCTCGGGAACGTTAGCGCTGTTCCGTTGTCAGCCGTAAAGAGAATCAGCGTCTTTTCTCGCAAGCCATGCTTTTCCAATTCCGCCACCACCGCCCCAACTTGCTTATCCAAGTAACGAATATTGTCTTCGTAAAGCGAGTCCTGGTCCGTCACGCCGTCTTTCGTCTCAGGCGTGCGTTGAATCGGACCGTGCACATGATGCATCGAATAATAAAAGAAAAACGGATGGTTCTTGTGCTTGGCAATGAAGTCCATTGAGAATTGATGTATCGAGTCAGGAGCATAAGCTTGTGCTCGGTCGGTAAAATCTTCGCCATTCCTCAAGTGTTCGTTCTTCCAAAACCATCCGCCCGCTGTCGGGTCCGTCGTGTATTCATCGAACCCCCAATCGCGAGGTGTCTCACCCACTTGACGCCATTTGCCAGCCATCCCCGTGGCGTAACCATTGTCCTTTAACATGCGAGCCATGGGATATTCGTTGCTCGATTTAGCCCCGGGACCGTTGGCTCGCCATGAATGATTGGTTATCCCTCCCGTTCGAAACGCGTAACGGCCTGTCATGAGCAAACAACGTGTTGGTCCACAAAGCGGTGACGCATAGCATGTTTGAAACCGAAGTCCCGAGGCCACCAATTTGTCTATGTTGGGCGTCTTGTGCTTGTCCGAGCCATAACAACTCACACCATCGAGTCCAAAGTCATCCGCGAGAATGAGAACGATGTTCGGCTTCGATGGTTCTACCGCGTAAGCTTTTTCGGTCTTGACCGCTAGATTCGTGAAGATCGCGCTCATCGCAATCCAGAACCAACAGAATCTCAGTTCAATTCGTTTCATTTTCGTGACCTCGATATAGGGTTGAAAACCTGTGATGGGGGATAATTGCTCGTCAGAAAGTTCTCGTTCCCAGGCTCTGCCTCGGAACGCACCGTCATCGAGTTCCGCCTCCTGCGTCATCGAGTTCCGCCTCCTGCGTCGTCGAGTTCCTATTCGTTCAAAACAAATCTCGCACTCCACTGTACTTTTCTACCATGCGGCGATCAAGTTCCAACCCCAAGCCGGGCAATTCGGGGATGCTCAACATTCCATCTTGATCTAGTTTCCATCCTCCGACGGTGATGTCATCGATGAACGGTGAACCGGTTAAGTACTCAACTAAGTCGGTATCCGAAAACGCCGACGCAAGCTGCAAGTCGGCCGCCAGTCCCACCGCCGTGTTCCAGCCGTGTGGAATGAACCGGACTCCATGATCTTGAGCCATCCATGCAATCCGTCGTTCCTCGCTGATACCACCTACCTTGGTTACATCGGGCTGGACGATGTCGAATGCCCTCGCCTCGAGCCATGGTTGAAAGGATTGCCTTCGCGTCAAAACTTCGCCCCCTGCGATGGGGACAGGCGAGTGCTCGCGCAGCCTTGCATAGTCCTCCAGCGCATCCGGACGCAGCGCTTCTTCGAACCAAGCAATTTCGTAATCGGCCAACATCTTGGCGGTATTTAAAGCCCACTTGTAACCGTTCGACCAATAGGCATCACTCCCACCCGCATCCACCATGAGCCGCGACTCGGTTCCAACCGCTGCGCGCGCCGCCCTGACGATCGCTTCGTCCACCGCTCGACTGCACCGACCGAACGGCCCCCAACCGATCTTAAAGGCCCGAAATCCTTGTGACTTGACTTGCAACAAGTGCTCACGAAGTCGATCCGGTTCTTGCATCAACAACGAAGCGTAGGGTTGCACGCGATGGCGATAACGACCACCCAGCAAACGCCCAATAGGCTGCCCCGTCGCCTTTCCGAGCAAATCCCAAAGAGCGATGTCGATGCCGCTGATCGTGTGAGTGATGGATCCGCCTCGCCCAAGCCAAAACATGTGTTGATGGAGTTTCTCGGAAACCCGTTCCGGCTCCATGGCATTCTCCCCCTTATAAAGCGGCTCGAGAATGGCAAGCGATGACCGAACCAATGCGTCATTGGTAAAGACGCTTCCCAACCCAACCAAGCCATCGTCCGTGTGAACCGCCAATAGAGTGTGCACACAATCGTCTGGACGCAATTCATTGCTCCAACCTCCCTCCGGCGTTGCTCCGCGAAGACCAGCACATCGAATCTCTCGTATCTTCATGAACAATAATGTCCTCTCTGAAAGAACTTTGGCTCCGGAATAAATGCGACGTCATTGTCCAACGGAAAAATCGGCCTCGGACAACGTTGGTGTCCCAGGTACGG
>JBEBHM010000893.1:0-3207 GCA_040080875.1 Pirellula sp. | reverse complement strand
GTCACGGGTCGTCTCGCTAGAACTCTCGCCGAGCAAAAGCGACTATCTTTGGCGCGAAAAATTAACGATTTCCGTAGACATGTTTTCGTGGCCGATCGACGGTTCCAGTCGTCAGTGGTTTTGCCCAGCCTTGAACAGCGTGTTGGTCACGTCCAATGCGGATGTAGCCCAGTCGTTGTTGGAGTCGCAAATTCGCAGCATGCTCCAACGTACGACGGACAAACTGCAGTTCGAAGACATCAGCACTCTCTTTTGGAATCGACAGTTCTACATCGAGGAGTTGACACGGTTGACTCCCCTCCAAATCGAAGAGTGCTATCACCCAACCAAACCGGGCCCGCGCACGAAGGGTCTCAAGACGGTACGGAGCGTCGCTACCAAAGTGGTGACGTGGCAACACACACGCACGCACGAACAACACGCAAACGTTACGAGACTAATACGATGCCTCGACGCATCGCGTCCACAAAGCGTCCTGCTTGTTGGGCCATCCGGGGTCGGGAAGACCGCCATCGTCTACGAATATGGTCAGCTTCACCCTGAGCGTGTGTGGGGAACATCTGGGGCTCGTTTGGTATCGGGGATGTGCGGATTCGGCATGTGGCAACAACGATGTCATCAAGTGATTCGCGAAGCCCATGCGTCCCGCCTCGTTCTCCACCTCGGTTCCTTAATGGAAATGATGGAGTCAGGAAAAATCAATGGGCAACCTGGGGTCGCTTCGTTGATGCGAGGAGCCATCGATCGAGGGCAGCTTCTGGCAATCGCCGAATGCACTCCCGAACAATTGAGCATCATCGAACGCGAGGACCCGATGTTGTTACGCTGCTTTTCCAAATTGGAAATCCAGCCGACCGATTCGGAAACGACTCGGCGAATTTTAACCAAGGTCGCTACCGAACTTGCGCCAAAGCATGTGCGGGTTGCTCCAAAGGCGATCGACGAATTGTATCGATTGCACGAACGGTACAGCACCTATTCCGCAATGCCGGGGCAACCGATCCGGCTATTGCGAGCGATGTTGGAGGATTGCTCGAGTGACGAATCCAAGCCGGTCGTGATAACTGACCTCGACGTTGCGCAACGATTTTCCAAGGATACTGGGTTGCCGCAATTCTTACTGGACGATTCAGTTGCATTGGACATCGAGTTCATCCGCGACTCGCTTTCGTCTCAAGTGATTGGCCAGCCAGAACCTATCGATCGGATCGTTCAATTGATCACGATGCTCAAGGCAAGGCTCAATCGTTCGGATCGCCCACTGACATCGCTGCTCATGATTGGCCCTACAGGGGTTGGTAAGACGGAAACGGCCAAAGCGCTGGCAAAACTGCTTTATCGAGATCAAGACCGCATGATTCGAATCGATATGAGCGAATACGCGCAACCATGGTCCGCAGCCCGATTGGTTGGAGCAGCAAACCAAGGGGATGGGACTTTGACAAGCCCGATTCGCGATCAGCCATTCTCCGTGGTATTGCTAGACGAGTTTGAGAAATGTCATCCGTCGGTCTTAGACCTACTGCTTCAAGTTCTTGGCGAAGGAAGGCTAACGGACTCATCGGGTCGCATTGCCGACTTTCGAAATGCGGTCATCATTCTAACAAGCAATTTGGGTGTCGATTCCTTTCGACTTCACTCGTTCGGCTTCGGAGCCGACTCCCTTGTCGCAAACGAACACTTTTTGCGAGAAGTCAAACGGTATGTTCGCCCGGAACTTTTGGGCAGGTTGGACCAAATCATCGCGTACCGACCACTCTCGTTGGAAGTCGTGCGTAAGATTGCTGACCGCGAGCTTGCGGAGATCACCAAGCGATCCGGACTGCGGTATGGATCCATCGTTTGGGAAGTCGATGCCTCGGCACGCAAAGTCCTTGCGGAAATGGGATTCGATCCACGGTACGGCGCACGTCCCTTGAGAAGAGAGATCGAACGGCATATTGTAATTCCGCTATCCGAGTGCATCGAGGCCAAGAAAAATGATTCGACTCTGCATGTCTCTTTTCATGCTTCCGAATCCAACTCGCAGAATTCCAAGCGGATCGAATGTGTGGCAACCCATGGCGAGAGCCGCATTGATTGCCAGAACGAGTTTGCGACCGAGCGAGGCTTCGTCGATCAAGTTCGCGATCTCGATCACCGCGCACGCCTGTTGGTGCAATCAACACCATTTCATGCATTGGAAAATAAGATCGAACGGATGTCTCGGCAGATCGACCAGTTCCAAAAGAACCTAAAACAGATTCATTCTCATCGCCGTATTCAGCGGACAGAATTCGAAATCAACTCTCTCCGCACGCAGATGGGCGAACTCCAAAAAAAAGTATATGCGCTGCAGGAATTGTCACAGCGAATCAACGCTTTGCATCAGAATACAATGGAGGAATGGTATGCGCGCAAGCTTGTTTCGAATTCGAGTTCACCTGAATTATTGGTCCGTCTTGAAAAGCAGCTTAGGCAGCATTTAATCGAATTGCATGGTCAGCTCGATGCAAAGCGAGACTTGCAGAGTGTTATCCTTCTTGGGCAAAACCTTTCTGCCGCCGAGCCTCTTTGGCAATCCTATCGACGCTTGACCGAACTGAATCAGTGGCGAGCAATCCTTTATCGGATTTGTGCTTACAATCCCTTGTTCGATCCCAGCTCTGCGGCATTTCAACAACGAGAGGCCGCATCGCGACAAAAGATTGAGATCCCAGAAAACAAACTCCCTTCGTTTCGGCTTACTATCCCCCAAGGCGATTCAACCCCAGACCAACCCGAGTCGAGGAAAAAAATTGCGGATGTATACCGCCTCAATGCCTGGCGCGAGCTTGAGAACCTCGAAGCCGGAACCCTTGGAGTTGCGATCCAGTTGGATCAAGGCATGATTTCCAATTGGCTGGGCGAAGAGCATGGCGTGCATCACTTCGTGACTTCGACAGCCGAGGGAAACAAGCGGCATCGTATCCGCGTTATCATCAAGCCAGGAAGACTCTTTGATTGGGAACCACCCAACGGCTGGGACGAGGTTCCATCGTTGATGTCGAGAGACCCTCGACGAACGTTCATCGCTGGCGAGCGGCGACTGATCAGTCACTTGATCCAACATGAAGTTCGAGTCACCGAATCCAACCCAATTGCAGATTGGGTGGAGTTGATTCAGCTGGAAGGAAACAAACAGCTGTGGCGTTCGGTCGGGTATTCCTCAATTCCTTTTCTTGCCAC
>JBEBHM010000212.1:0-12038 GCA_040080875.1 Pirellula sp. | reverse complement strand
CTTCAAATCGTACGGCCAACCCGTGGCCTTGAAATCCAGCTCAAAGGTCTCCGCCTCGGACAGTTGCGTGAGCCGTGATTCGGGTTTTGGTTCCCAAGTCTCGCTTTCGTTTCCGCGATTAAGATCGGGACGTTTCAGCCGCATGCTTTCGAACCATTCCCGAAGTTCGTCTGTCTCGACTTGGAATCGAGCGCAATGCCCGACTGCATCGCGATACAAGACGATGTTCAATGCAGCGCTGGGCAATTCGATGTATCCATCTTTCGGTACCACGGCAGCTGACGCGTATTCAAATCTTCCGTATCGAAACTGATCGACAACATGCATGATACCCACGCACGATGGAATGAATCCTGCCACCGCAATCACCAATGCAAAGCCGATCGGCTGGGGACGAGGTTTACAAATCGCGACCACGATAACCATCGCAACCATGCACCAAAACGTGATCGCTACAGGAAGCTTTAGGAACGCAAGCATTTAGCGAGCACCTGGGACAAATACGAAAGGAAGACATTCGACGCAGCATGTCCTCGAACTACATTCATTCATTGTTTGTTGGTCCCGCTATTTGGGCCCGGCTCTGGACTCGAAAGTTGATCGCGCATTCTGTCCATGAGCGGTTTGAAGAACTTTGCACGGCCTTTGTTGCTGCGCTGAAGTGACTCAAGCAATTCCCTGGCTTCCGCTTGGTGCTCGCGTGCCTTGATCGGATGGTCCAGTTTGAATTCCAATTCGCTGAGGATCATCAGTGTTCGTATTACATTGATCGTGTGCAATGGAATGTCCGAATAGCGGTCGGCCAATCCTCTTTGGATCCGCAGGGCTCCTTGCATCTGCTCCTCGATGTTTTTGTTGCGCCCGGAATTGCGATGCATCATCAGGCTCCGCTGTACCATCGTGGATGCCTTGAGCGCTAAATACTCTGGAACCAAAGGGTTCTCCTTGAGAAGTTCATCGCATAACGACAAAGCCCGGGTCGAGCGAGGCATGTCCGAACGATTGCCGAGTGAGGTGCTCAGCGTCTGCGCCAACTCAAATTGGAAGACCGGAGAATCAGGTGTTGCTTTGGCGAGTCCCTCGAGGATTTCCACGGATCGATTGAGAGACTCTTCGGCTCGTTGCACTTCGTTTTGCGATCGTTCGATTCTCGCTTGATCTCTTAAGACCTTGGCCAAAAGCGTTTTGAACGAGGCTTTCTCCGGTTCTTCTGTGACGAGCACGTTGAGCAGTTGCAACGCCTCAGAATTAAACTCAAATTCTTGTTTCTTTGCGCCGAGAATTGGCCCAGGAAAATTTCGCATCCCGGGACCTGCGGGAGGGCCAGTAGGCGAAGCGGGACCGATCGCATTACCAAAGCCACGTTGCGGGTTCAGTCCAACCGCAGGTCTCAGGTTGGACGGTCGAAAACGTGCGGAAAGTGTTCCCGCATTATTCAGGAGTTTTGCCATCGCAAATCTTCCTTCTACAGATGCAGCTAACGACGGGTTCGAATCAACGATTTTACGGGCCTCTTGAAACATGGGGACCAGTTTTGGCCATTGACCGCGTTTAGCGCCGATGACGATTAGTTCGATGTAGATCGCAACTTGGGAAAGAAGCAAATCACTATTATTTTCTGATTGGTTTTTGATGGAGTCAAATGCTCGAAGCGCTTGTTGGTAGGAAAGCTCCGCTTCGTCGAGTTTTCCGATCTTGTGTTGGATGTCGCCGACGCGTTGACGAGCATTGGCTGTTTCGATGCGTAGGTCCTTTTCGTTTTTCTCACTGAAACGATTAAAAAATTCCAATAGCGACTCGAGCAACGCGACGTCGGCTTGGCTCAAATCGGCACCGATCAATTCGATCGAATCTTCTCCGTCTAAATCACTGCCAGCAGCATAGGCCTTGCCTCGTGACGAGATGTTGTCGGCAATCTTGTCAAATGCTTGAATCGCTAGTTCCAAGTTCGCTTCAGCGCGCGCCTGTTCCTTGCGGACGGAGTCGAACGCGTCCGATTTTTCACGGAGGTTTTGTTCGGCTCGATCGTATTGCTTTCCGATCTCTACAATCGATCGTTGTTGTTGCCGATTCCAAACCGTCAAAAGTCCCGCGATGCAAAGCAACATCCCCGCTGCCGTGAACGCTAGACTTGCAATAGCAGGATTACGGCGTGCCCAACGAGCGAGCGACTCCAGCTTGGTCGTTTTTTTGGCGCAGATCGGACGGTCCTCAAGAAACCGTCTCAAGTCCGCTTCGAGCTCGCCAGCCGTTTGGTAGCGATGCTCGGGAGCATAAGCACAAGCCTTGAGCGTGATGATTTCTAAGTCTCGGGGAACATTGGGATTGATCGCTCGCAACCGTGGGACGACAGAATTGCGAATTGGGTCCAGCATGCGAAGCTTGGGAGACTGGATGGCGGGTCTCAGGGTCAACAACTCGTAGAGCGTTAGCCCAAGGCTGTAAATATCCATTCTAGAATCGCCCCGACCTGCAATCTGTTCTGGGGCCATGTACCGAAGTGTCCCAAGCACCTCGCCCGATTGAGTCACCCCCTCAAGGTCCGTTCGGCGTGCCAACCCAAAGTCGGTAATCCAAACCGTACCCTCGTGGTCTAACAACAGGTTTGCGGGCTTGATATCGCGATGAAGTATGTGTTGTCGATGCGCGTAGTCGATCGCATTGGCCGCATTGGCAATGGTCCTCGCCACGTTGCGAAAGTAATCACGTGTCAAGAATGTCGAATCCGGTTTAGGCGATTCGCCGTTAAGCAAAGGATCCTGGATGACCCTGGGGCTGATCGGAACGGTACGCGAATCCATTGCACCATGGTGTGTTGTAACACTTGGATGTTTGACGGTGGCGGCGGTGTCCCTGGATGCAGTTGAGGGTGCAAAGAAAGGGTACGAGCGAGACTGACGGAGCAACCAATCCGCAGCTTGAATGGAATCGAACCGCATGTTCGTCACTTTGCTTTTCAGCTTGACTGACTTGGATGTTGCGTTCGATGATGTGCCCAACTCTGAAGAATGAGCATTTTGGATGGCGCCATCTCGGAGGCGCTCGATGACTTCGTTGAGAGGTACGCCATCGATCAATTGCATTGCATAGTACAAGACCTCACGCTCCTCACCGATTCCATAAATGGGAACGATGTTGGTATGGTGCAAGCTTGCGGCGGCTTCGGCTTCGTGACGAAAACGCGAGCGATGTTTTTCGTTACCGGAAACGAGTGTACTGATTACTTTCAACGCAACATGCCTATTGAGCGATTGTTGAACCGCTTCATAGACGACCCCCATCCCACCTCGACCAATTTCTTGAACGATCTCGTAGTCTCCCAAAGTATTTGGAGGGTGATCCGAGGTTCGTGGTAGTTCCGTTGTTGGTTTAGTAAGCCGCTTGTGCTCTTCGTTGCCCGAGATGCGTTCGACCAACGCGATCGAAGGAAATGTGGACCTGATCCATTCGGCATGCTGAGGGTATTTGTTCGCATACTCTTCGACGGATGGATGCTCACCACGTCGGAGTCGCGATGCAAATTCCTCGGAGAGAAGATCGATGGGATGTCGTTCATTCGCGTCCTTCATGATGGTCGTCTCGAAGGCATCGCTTTTAGGATTTCTCCAAGCCGGGCGGCGGCGCGAACATAACGGTTGCTTGCTGCCGTCGGAGAGAGGCCAAGCACCTCGGCGACCTGTTGATTATTGAGCTGTTCGAAGTGACGCATGGCGAGGATTTCGCGATCGATCTCGCTCATCGACTCGAGAGCCGCTCGGAGCAATTCGACTTCTTCGGCTTTGACGGCAGCTTGGCTAGGAGAAGTGAGATCGTCGACTAAGAACCGTGCGATCGAAAGGCAGCTCGACTGCTCCAAACTTACCTCGGGGATTCCTATCTCGCGAAGCGCGTCCCGTTTGTCGCGAAAATGATTGCGTTGGACGTCGATCAACGTTTGGATCGTCAGTTGCCTGATCCAAACAAAGAACGAGATGGACTCGCCTTGGACGTAGTCCTGAATTCTTCGAGAAATCGTAATGAAAGCGTCCTGCAGGACGTCGGATGGGTCGACGCGGCTTCGCAAGAGTGGGTGAAGTCGAAAGTGGACAATACGCTCCAAAGAAGATCTATGCTGATTGAACCAATCGGCGAGCAAATCCGGTCCTCCTTCGCGGATTTGGACGCGTTCATCCTGTTGGTTCGATGTGTTCATTTTGATCATAAAAACAAGAACTTGATTAATTCACTACGCAGTTAGTATACCAATGCCAGGAACCCGCGACTTTGTTCGCCGTTTCGGCAAAAACGGGCAAAACACGATTCCGGTAAAATTCGTTGTGGATTCGACCACCAACAAATCGGTATCCTACGTATCGTCTTGCGTCGGCGTACTCCGCCGCTACCCAATGGCACAGCTTATCCACCGCTTGAACTCCAAGGATATCGAAATGAACAAAACGATCATTGCCATCACACTCGCGTTGGGATTCTCTCCCGCGATCGCGTTTGCTCAACGCGAAAAAGGAGGGGACAACAATGCACAACGACTGCGAAGAGGGGAGTTTCAGCGTCCAGAAACACAGCGTCCAGGACCAGGGAATCCGGGACGCCCCGACGGACAGCCAGGAGGTGCACCGATGGGAATGATGGGCAGATTCTTGCCGGTCATGTTGGCTCTGGACACAGACGAGGATGGAGTATTGTCTGCAACAGAGATCGAAAATGCATCCAAAGCCCTTCTCAAATTGGACAAAGATGGCGACGGAATTCTGAGCGCGGAAGAACTTCGGCCTGACCCGTCCAAGATGCCAGGAATGATGGCTGGCCCCGGCCCAAATGGTCCCGGAGGTCCCGGTGGCGTCATGGGAGCACCGACGGCAGCCATGATGGTCAAGATGTTTGAGCAACGCGATTCAAATAAAGACGGCAAACTTACTGGCGACGAAATTCCAGATCGCATGCGAGAGAGAATTTCGATGATTGACAAAGACGGCGATGGAGCGATTTCGAAATCTGAGTTGGATCGTGCTGGAAACATGTTAGGTGATCGACCTGGCCCAAGAGGACGAAACGAGAGTGACGGCGGCGGGGTAAAACCCAAAAGGCCAGGTAGCGACAAATAAATCATTCGTCGTACCTCAAGTCAGTTTCTTTTGCGTTGTAAGCGGACTGTTCAATTCAACAGGATTATCCTATGTGTCAATCACTCTTTCGATCAATGATGGCGGTCGCAACATTGACTCAAGCCGCTTTTGTTCAGTCGGAAGACGAGCAAAAACTGTCGCCTGAATCGGTCCAATTCTTTGAGACCAAGATCCGACCGGTGCTTGTCGATCAATGCTATCGGTGCCATTCGATCGATGGCCAAGCGGTTCGCGGGGGGCTGTCCGTTGACCATCGCGACGCATTGATCTCAGGTGGTTCCTCGGGCCCCGCCATCGTTCCGGGCAATCTAGACGAGAGTCTATTGTGGAATGCGATCAACCATCGCGACTTTCGGATGCCGCCCAAGAGCAAGTTATCTGACGCCGTGATCGAGGACTTTCGAAAGTGGATCGAGATGGGCGCCCCAGATCCTCGCACCAAAGCAGGTGTGGTTGTGCATTCGAAAGTGACCGAGGACGACATCCGAAAGGGCAGAGAGTTTTGGTCGTATCAACCACCCAAGCAAAGCACACCGCGCGAGGGTAAATGGAAGGACTGGGCACAAACCGACGTCGACCGATTCGTCGCCCAAGCCTGGGACGAAAACGAACTTGAACCCGCCGACGACACCGACGCGAACACATTGTTGCGCCGAATTTACAATGACATCGTCGGCTTGCCGCCAAGTTTAGAGGAACGCAATGCCTTTGTTCGTTCGTACAAGTCGGAACCAGCGACCGCTGTTTCATCGCTTGTAGATGCTTTGTTGGATCGCCCTCAGTTTGGAGAGCGTTGGGGACGACATTGGCTCGACGTTGCTCGCTATGCGGAGACCACGGGCAAAGAAGTGGAAACCACATTCCCGCATGCTTGGCGTTATCGCGACTATGTCTTCGATTCGTTCAATGCGGACAAGCCCTACGATCGCTTTATTCAAGAGCAGATTGCGGGAGACCTGTTGCCCGTCAAAGACGACAAGCAATGGACGGAAAACTTGATCGCAACAGGGTTTTTGGCCCTGGGCCCCAAATCGCTTGCCGAGCAAAATCCACGCCAGTTTCGTGCGGACTTGATCGACGAGCAGATCGATACGACAACACGCGTGGTGCTTGGCGTTTCGGTAGCATGCGCCCGATGTCACGACCACAAGTTCGATCCCATTCCACAATCGGATTACTATGCGCTCGCAGGTGTGTTCCAAAGCACGGAAACTCTTTTTGGAGGCAATCGCAGCCAACGCAATCGACAACCAAGCAATTTGATTATTTTGCCCGTCGACGACGTGGGCAAAAACGAAAAGCCGATTTCGAAATCCGAGTTGGCGGAATTGAAAGCTCAGTTGAAATCTGCGGAGGCGCAATACCAAGAGGCTCGCATGGCTCAACGCAATCCAGCGGCCAACAAAGAAAAGGGGGAGCGCCCAGGTTTCCTGAATGTCGCCATTCTCGATCAAGCCGTGGCTCATTTGACGAACCGAGTCAACTCGGTAGACGAAAACGGAAAACCCGTTTCGATGTGTATGGGTGTCCAAGACGCGAGTCAAATACGGCCTGCTCGCCTGTTAGTCCGCGGTGAAATCGACAATCCTGCCCAAGAGGTCCAACGCGGATTCGTTCAGGTCCTTACCAACAAGCCGGTGGCCCTTCCGAGTAAATCCTCCGGCAGATTGGAATTGGCCAAGTGGCTCACGTCGCGAGAGAACCCGCTCACGGCTCGCGTCATGGTCAACCGGATTTGGCAACATTTGTTAGGACATGCGATTGTTCGGGAACCGGATAACTTTGGTTTTTCTGGCCCCAAACCTTCGCATCCGGAATTGCTGGACCACTTGGCCATCGATTTTATGGATCACCAATGGTCGGTGAAGCACGCGATTCGCACGATTATGAATTCTCGCGTATATCGCATGTCTTCGAAGCACGATCAACAGCGATTCGAATCCGACCCTGATAACTACTTTCTGGCAAGAGCCAACGTGCGACGGCTGGACGCCGAATCGATGCGAGATTCAATCTTGGCCGTTGCCGGTCAGATCGAACTTAAACGACCGAGAGCTTCCGTGATTGCTTCGTTTGGCCAAGTCGCACTCGGACCGAACGGACCAGTTTCGATCCCTGCAGCGGTCATCCCGATGATCTTGAGCAAGGAAAACTCGAATGGGCCGGCGGCGAGAGCACTGGGAAGCTTCCGCAATCCCAATTCGAATCCAATGGAAACACCTAATTACCACCGATCTGTCTATTTGCCGATCGCTCGCAATACACTTCCTCGAGCCATGGACGTTTTTGATTTCGCGGAGCCGAGTCTCGTCGTAGGTACCCGCGAAACGTCGAATACGCCGGAACAAGCGTTGTACATGCTCAACAATTCGTTTATTCAAGAGCAAAGCGACGCGATGGCGCGCCGCCTGATGAAGTTGTCCAGCAATGCAAACGGACGCATCGAGTTAGCCTTTGACTTGGTCTATGGGCGGACGGCAACTGCCAAAGAGCTTGCGGCAGCGGCTAAGTTCTTTAGGAATGCCGAGACAGATCAAAAGTCGCTCTCACGCGACCAAAAAATGTTTCAAACGCTGAGCCAATTCTGCCAAGCACTCTTTTGTTCCGCTGAATTTCGATTCATCAACTAATGCTGTTTTGCCTGATCAATGAACCGAACCAACGCAAATCGAGGTAAATCATGAGTCCCTACCAACCACCGTTTTCACGCCGCGAGCTCTTGCAAACCGCTTCGGCTGGGTTCGGATTTCTTGCCTTTGCAGGGCTCGCCAACTCAGCCGATGAGGAATCATCTGCCAATCCACTGTTGCCCAAAGCTCCGCATTTCAAAGCGTCTGCCAAGCGGGTTATTTTCTTATGCATGCAGGGTGGCCCATCCCATGTCGATACATTCGACTACAAACCCAAAATGGCAAAGGACGCGGGCAAGGGCAGCAAATACGGGAGCAAGCTTCTACCATCACCCTGGAAATTCAATCAACAAGGCAAGAGCGGCCTTTGGATTTCGGAACTGTTCCCAGAACTTGGAAAACACGCCGACGAAATGTGCCTGATCCGCTCGATGCACTGCGACCAACCGATCCACCCTCGCGCGATGACGCAAATGCATACTGGCAATGCCCAGTTCGTTCGACCCTCGCTTGGCGCTTGGACACTTTATGGATTGGGAACTGAGAACGCGAGCATGCCCGGCTTCATCGCACTCAATCCTCCCGCTGCATCGGGGCAGAATTTTGGGAGCGCTTTCCTGCCTGCTGTCTATTCGGGAACCAAGGTTGGCAAACCACAACTCCGTCGAGCCGGTGTTGGCATGGGACGAGGCGATACGGATCCCAACCAACAAGTGCCAGACATCGCAAATTCGCGACTTTCCAAAAAATCGCAACGCAATCAACTAAACTTGATCCAAGACCTCAATCGCCAAAAGCTGGAACGGGATGTTCACCAGCCCGATATCGAGGGGGTGATCGAGTCGTACGAGCTTGCATTCAAGATGCAGGACGTAGTCCCCAAATTGATGGATATTTCCGGTGAGTCGCAAAAAACTTTGGCGATGTATGGGATCAACGGAGGGGAGACCAACGATTTTGGACGTCAATGCCTTATGGCCCGGCGTTTCGTGGAGTCAGGCGTTCGATTCGTGGAGGTGACACACGGAAACTGGGACCAGCATCAGCGGCTTACGACTCAGTTGCCTGAGAATTGCAATCAAATTGATAAGCCCATTGCAGGCTTGTTGACCGATCTCAGACAACGCGGGCTGCTCAAGGACACGCTGGTGATCTGGGGTGGAGAGTTTGGCCGAACTCCTGATGCCCAAAACGGCGATGGACGCGACCATAACCACAAGGGCTATACCACGTGGATGGCGGGGGGCGGTGTCAAAGGGGGCATGAGTTACGGCGCGACCGATGAGCATGGATACCAAGCGGTCGAAGACAAGTGCCATATCCACGATTGGCACGCGACCATCCTACACCTCATGGGACTTGACCACGAACGTCTGACTTATCGCTACGCTGGCAGGAATTTCAGGTTGACCGATGTTCACGGAAATGTCCTCGACAAGATTATTGCCTAGTGCTTGGCGAAATGTAGATAGGGTGATGTTCGGCATCGATGAGCAGATTCAATGTTTTGAGAAGATCTCCTCCCAAGACGCTGACTTTTTGATTTCCTATCGCTCCATCAAAGATCTCGATCGGAATGTCAAAAAAACGGATTCCACCAATCGTCAGAGAGGACAATTTGACCCTTTTCGTTTTCAGAATGTTTCCAAAGGAGTCCTTTAGCTCTCGTTCGCTGATGGTCTCCAATTTGGATGCGATTTTGTGCGTTGCGACAAACGAATCATCTAGAAGTACCGTGCCACCGAACCCGGAATGAATCATGAGTGGGTTGGTATATTTGCTGTCTCCAACGGTAAGTTCGCCATCCACATACATGCTGTCCCGCTTTTGCGAAATGTCCAGCCGTTGGTACTTGGATGTAGCGTCCGTTGCCGCCTTGGGAACGGCAGCATGCAGGACTAGTTCGCGGTTATCGAAATTGATTTCTAGGATTTTGTGCGCAAATAAATGCGGGCCAAATTTCCCGTCGGTTCCTGGTCCGGATAATTCATTGACAAATATGGTTTGCTCGCTCCACTCAAGTTCTCCGATCTGCAGCCGATTGCCTGTACTCACGGCCGACTTTCCCGTCCCACCCCAACTCTTCACGTCGACCGAGCCACTCGTATCGAGCGTTTGCATTTTTTCGACGGCCTCAGCCGTCAGAGAAATCGAATCCACTGCGGTATGGAACATCAGGTTAAGAGAATCTTTGCCATTGATGACCACCGGAATCGAAATATTGTTCGATTCAGTGAGCGTAAACGGAATCCTAACGACGGAAGTCAATGGGTCACTGATAACTTCGACTGGCAGAGCAGCGCTCTCACTCTCATTCCAAGGTTGAGAATCAAGCGATGTCAACTTCCCCTTACCGTCAACGGAAATCCAGTCAATCTGTTTCCAAGCTGCCCACCCAACTCCAAGGCAAAGAACCGTAGCGACGAGGACAGATGGATAGTACTTTGGCATAATCGTTCAATCATCATTCGCTAAGGAAAAACAACTTTTCAACCGGCTTGCCTAACGCCTGTGCCAATTTTAGTGCAAGCACGGTAGAAGGAATGAAAACACCGTTCTCGACGGTGTTAATAGTCTTTCGACTAACACCAACTTTTTCCGCCAATTCTGCCTGTGTCATGTCAAGCCGCTCGCGTTCTTCACGCAATCGATTTTGAAGACTGCTAGACAATTCTCAAGGCCCGGCGTTCAAGAGTTCCAAAACGAATGCCTATTGTGAATCCATCGAATGACCATGGTCCCAATTCCAAGAACTAGAATTACGCAAGGTCGATGAAGTAAACTAGGCCGGATTCAATCGAACGAAAGCCCAAGCGTTGCAGCAGCGTAACGGTCGGTTGTTGGTCGGCAGAAGCGTAGGTACGAACAGCTTGCTTGCGATCGAGTTGCAATTGACGCAAGGACTCGGCCATCAAATAAACAAATCGCTCTCGGGCTTCCTCGGCCTGGGGCACCGTGGTCAACCAAAGTCGCACGATACTGGAATCAACTCCCGTAATCGTTGGATCCGGAAACCAATACATTAGCTCGGTTTCAACCCTAGGAGGCGATCGAAGCACCAAATTGAATCGCACTTGTTCGCAATGCCCCAATACCGAACTGAGCCACCATTGATGCGAATCTTCGTCGAGCAATCGTCCGACGGTGCAAGTGCGACGGATGCCAATTTGAGTTCGATCCATGGGTGGTCGAAAGTGTATTAGGTCCAACTCCCAACATTCGGTGGGACGAATGGGCGCCAATCCGATTTGAGACAACCAAAGCTGCGTTCTTGTATCTCTCGAGACAACACCCATCAAGTTGTCGCCTTCAACGACGCCCAAATAAAATGCGTGTCGCTCCATAGTACCGAGGGCTGTGCAGCCGGTGGCACCTTGGGACTTCAACGACTGGAGGGCGTGCTTGAGCAATTCGTGGGCGATAGAATCCTGATCGCTGCAAGGGGTGACACAAATTTTGTGAATGACTCCGTTGACGTCGCTAGCGCGTGTACCTGCGGGATTGCTGGCGAAGCCGAAGTGCACGAAACCAACCGATTCGCCATTGGCATTCACGGCAATCGCCAAACCGGTTTGATCGAAAAACGGTTTGCTGAGGATGCATTGATCCCAGACGCTCACGGGACAGGATGCTGACGGGCAGAGCGTTGCATGATGTTCTCGCCAAAGCCTGGCGAGCTGTGGAGTATCAGTGTTAAGAAACGACCTGATCGTCCACACAGTTTTCACCCAAGATCTTTTCAGCCAAGGACCGCAGGAACTCGAAAACACTCCGAATCTGCAGCAGGTGCATTTTTTAGTGCTTCAATGCGCGAAAGCGATGGACCAAGTATGTCCTCCGCAAGCACATTGTGCAAATCGAAAGCGTGCACCATAGGTTCTACACCCTCGGTGTCGACCTGTCCAAGTTGCTCTACGAGGCCGACGATTTTTCCAAGCTTTTCCGTCAGCTCGATCACCTCGTCTGGTGCAAGCGAAAGCCTCGCAAGATTGGCGACTCGCTTCACATCGTCGGCAGTCAATGCCACCCGCGTGTCTCCGGTTAAGGTAGGTAAATATGGGTACTTAGGAAAGGCTGCGTTTAGGACTTGGGCTTGGTTGGCAGTGCAAAAGGCTTGGCGCGAACGGCCTTTCGGATTCGCCCGCTTCGGATGCACTGAACACAAACTCGCATCGATCGCACTTCGCCACTTAGCAAAGAAACCTTGATGTTTTGGAGGTTCGGAGTGAACCGGCGCTTGGTGATTCCAGTAATCTTGGTACCGACGCCGCCCAAATACTTAGCC
>JBEBHM010000892.1:0-3208 GCA_040080875.1 Pirellula sp. | reverse complement strand
CATCGGTGGAGTCAGATTTGAGAAATCAACGTGCAACTCTTCCTTCCGTCACTTCAAACTTCGAACTTCTCACTTCCAACTTTAACCATGAGGTGGCGATGATTGAAATCGATTCGTTAGAAGCCTAAAGTTCGCCGCCGTCAGACGGGACCAAAAGTGCCGATTTGCCATTAACGGTACCGGACACCTTTTTCTCGTCCAATGCTATCTTAAAAGTCCTCTGTTACGGTCTTCGTCGATTGGACCTACGCAGCATTCCACAGCTACTCTTCCTTTGCGAGTGGCCATCCCGCTTCCATAATGGTGCCGTCGGTCCGATTTGTGCTTGCAAAATTCTCCGGTACTTGATATCGATTCTCAACCTTCTCAACCTTCTCAACCCAAAACCGATCCTAGCGCAGATGGCAAAGCCGGCGCACGGATGAAAAACTCGTTCCCCCAAATCTAAAATCTAAAATCGCAAATCTAAAATCGCAAAACTCTCACCCCTCAACCAATAACAACTGCCGTGCCAAAAACAGCCTACAAAGGATACGAAAAACTGGTCGTAGACGGAGATCAATCCTATTGTGATCGAGTCGAAAAGTGCTTGGACGCGATCGAGGCGTTGGTGGACGGAAAAAAACTGATCGATGCTATATGCCAGACAGTGCACACGGTAACGATCATCGATACGGAACTTGGTAAGGGAAATTCGACAAGTCGGCGAGGTGAGGGGTATCGTCCTTTGCTGTTGCGTGCTATCCACACCGGCGATGCAAAACTCTTTCAGTCGGAGTTACGGGACGCCGTCAACAAAGCGATGCGAGGCGGCATAACGGTTGAACACATCGCGCGTCAACTCACCTTGGGACTCTCGCCAGCCACCTACAACACGGCTATCGAAAACGGCAAAGTTGTTTTCAAAAACCAAAACGTGGTCCGACCGAATGCTTCCTGGTACAAGGGATTTCAGCCCGCCAACATCGTGGACAAAACGATCGCGATGAACATCCAAGCCATCCTTGATCTCGGTGATGGAACCATGCCGCTCAAGGACATGCCAGAAGATTGGAAAAATGACTTGCCACGTATTCTTCGAAACTACCTTACCCCGGGCTCAGGCCTATCGCCCACGGTCAATTTCAATCCTCTCGGAGAAATGCACTGTGCCGATGATCCAGCAATGAACAAGCGGCCGCCTGCAATCGGACTTGCACACGAGCTTATTCATGCTTTGCACACGATGACGGGTGTCAATCAAGGAGACAACAAAACAGGGAATGCCAAGCTCGAGGAAATCATTACAACCGGCTTTCCACCTTACAATTTCGAAGAGTTCTCAGACAATAAATTGCGTTCTCAATGGCCGGATTTTCTGGAATTGCGACAAAAATACTAGCCGCACCGGATGATCGCATTGTTAACGCTTGCGTGACTAGGCGAGGCGTGAGGATGGCAGTCCACCTACAATCCGATCGCCGAGCTTTTGGAGTTCTTGGGTCAACGGATTCGTCGGGTAGCGATTGCAAAAGATGTCGCCGGTTGACTTCTTTGCCATATCGACACTCAGCGGCAAAACTGCCTGGACTTCTAATCCGTACATGCACTCAACTTGCATTCGGAGCACAGTTGGATCCATGCCGGAGGGGGCTTTGTTGATGATCAAGTGCAACTTGGGAATGTTAAGTCTTCGGGCGAGCTCGATGGCAATCGCCGTTCCTTGGAACTCCTGCTGATCGGGTCGTAGCATCAAAATAAGTGCATCGGAAATCGCCATCGAAAGGAGTGTCTCCTCGTTGACGCCTGGCTCTGTGTCGATAAACAGGTAGTCCAATCGAAGCAATTGAACAAGCGACCGAACGCAATCGTTGAGTCGTGAAACTTCATAGCCCTCTCGCAATGCGTTCGCGATATCCCCACGCCTGATACTCGATGGGATCAAAAACAATCGTGTACGCTCAGTGCAATGAACTTCGTCACCAATACACCTTTCCGTGACGTCGTACGCGGCATCCTCGGCGCAGCATGATTCCAATAAGTAATCATGGAGTGATCTCGTCACGTCGCATTCGGACAGCTTAAACAGGGTGTGTATTCCCGAAGACTGAATGGCCGCGTCAACGACTCCAACGCGATAACCTGCTTTTGCAGTGAGGACGGCCAGATTGGCTATCGTGTGCGACTTACCTGTCCCCGCTCGGAACGAATGCGTAGAGATGATCTTGGCCAATGGATGCTTTCTATTGGTTAATCTTTGCCTTGCTTAGCGCGAAGCTCACTTGTCATGCGTTGTAGGTTTTGGAAGAACTCTCCCTCGACGACTGCACCGACCTCTCGCTTTAAGCTGGGTTGATCTAACTCAAAGCGTGGGTAAGCGTCCGTGTCGAAAGTTATCGTCGCGCCCGAATCAAACGATTCGGTCACTTGTAAGAATTTCAGCGTTGGGCCATCAACCCCGAGCCGAAACACTTCTTCTCCCTGCATTGGCAGCTCCAGAACAAATGCATCCGATACGATGACGCCATTGCGTCCTGTTGAAACCAGAATCCATTGACCATCTCGGAGGACCACGTTGGCGTGGTTACGAGAGACATACGGATTATTGATTTCAACATCTTGATCGGGCGCCCGGCCGATCGAGATCTCATGTTGGTGCTGGAATTTCCAACTGCTGAGCGGCATACCAGTGGAAGTGTCCAGCAGTTGAATCGCAACTTCACCAAGTTGATTCGCTTCAAGGAGACCGTCGTTCATCGTGGCATCCTCCAACTGCGGCTTGGTGGGTAGTTCCACCGCATTCGAATTGCGAAACAGATTGTCACAAATCTCGTGCCAATACCCACGAGCGACGAGATATGCAAACACTCCAATAGGTTATCCGAATTGTTTGGCAAATGCTACCACGTGGCAGCGCCGCTCCGCGACGCTGGTATTCGATCTCGGCCAACCCTCGCTTCACGGATTCCATTTCCGCGTAACTGCAGGTTCGAAATATGGATCCAGCGGGGCAAAAGGTCTCGATTGCCAGTACATCCGCCTCGGAGATGCGGACCTACGTGGCAGCGCCGCTCCGCGACGCTGGTATTCGATCTCGGCCAACCCTCGCTTCACGGATTCCATTTCCGCGTGACTGCAGGTTCGAAATATGGATCCAGCGGGGCAAAAGGTTTCGATTGCCAGTACATCCGCCTCGGAGATGCGGACCTACGTGGCAGCGCCGCTCCGC
>JBEBHM010000891.1:0-3210 GCA_040080875.1 Pirellula sp. | reverse complement strand
CGACAACCTATGGTCAAGATGCATCCCGTCGCTGGTTTCACCGTTGGCGAATGTTTTTCCTGGCTGTCTCAGAGCTGTTTGGTTACACACACGGCACCGAGTGGTTCGTGTCGCATTCGTTGCTAGTGCCGACTGGGGGTCACACTTAGAATGCCGCTGACCGAGATGCTGACGAATTCCTTGTTGGTCTTGGTTGTCATCATGACATGCCTCTGGCTGCTGAGCCTTGCACTTCGCAACGCCAGCATCGTCGATCCGTTTTGGGGAATGGGATTCATCGTCGTCGTTTGGTTCACGCTCGCATCGATGCAACTTGAGAAAGCCGTAGTTCGGTCATGGCTGCTCGCGGCGTTGACGACGATTTGGGGTCTGCGGTTATCAACATATCTGTTTTGGCGAAACTGGGGGCACGGAGAGGACCGCCGTTATCGTGCGATGCGAGAGCATCACGGGCCAAGGTTTTGGTGGGTTAGCCTGTTAACGGTCTTTATGTTGCAGGGATTCATCCTCTGGGTTGTGTCGATGCCGATTGTTGCCGCGATGGTCATTGGATCTACACGACCACTCGGTGGGCTCGATTTGGCTGGCTTGGCGCTGTGGAGTTTAGGTTTCCTATTCGAAACGGTAGGCGATTTCCAGATGGCACGCTTTCAATCGGATTCTCAAAATGCGGGTAGGGTGATGGACCGCGGCCTATGGCGATGGACTCGGCATCCAAATTATTTTGGCGACTTCTGCGTCTGGTGGGGCGTGTACATGATCGCTTCCGCAAGCGATGCTGCATGGACGATCTTCAGCCCACTCCTGATGACGTTTTTATTGCTCCGAATTTCCGGAGTTGCGTTGTTGGAAAAGACCATTTGCGACCGCCGTCCGGAATACGCAGCCTATCAAGCCAAAACGAGTTCGTTCTTTCCTTGGCCTCCAAGTCATGCATCGGTGGATCAGTCCGTCGATCCAGAATGAAAAATCGGTGCGAATCATGCACGACTTTATTGGCCGGAGTCGAAGCCGGTACCGTCCTGATACATGGCCTGGATTTCCTCGACCGAAAGGGGTCGCCCGAAGATGGCAAACTCGTCGATTCGGCCACAAAAACCACGCGACCATGCGTTGGTTTTGGCCGCATGCCATGCACCTATCGTACATGGGCCGAAGGTCAATGGGATCTCCGAGGCAAATGATTGTTGCGCAACCTCCTTTCCGTTCACATAGTACATAGCAAGCCCTTTGCTTCGATCGACAACTGCAACTACATGTTGCCAAACACCGACTTTGACCGCATCTTCATGGCTCGTAGTACTGTAGACCATTTGCACTCCACCCCGAATCGAGCCGTCGCGTCCGATTTGCCAGTGGTGCTCGCCGGGTTCGTCTCCGATGGACATCAAGATGGAGTGCAGTAGCTCGGTTCGTCGCGTCATGCAAATCCAAGCTGAGAGCGTAAACGACTCGAGTTGATTCGGTATATCTAATCGTACGTGATCGTTCCCCTTGTCGAACAGCAGAGCCGACTTGTCAGGCCATCTGCCACTAACATGAATAGGGCCCTGGATGACTCCGTTGGTTGGGCTACCAGTGCGACCCAAGTTAACGATTTCGCTGGAAGCAGCCGGGTTTATTTCGAAGTCAAAGTACACGAGTGCGGCTTCATCGTTGCGCCACCTTTCGCTACTCGACTTCCAGCATTCGTATCCGATGGAATTTCGCGTTGCAAACTTGGCGTCGTCGATTTGGCTCATTGGCAGGATCCCGTTACCTTCCCACGCTATGGCGCTTCCTTCTTTCAGCACTCTGGGTGCGACCCCAGACCGCAACAGCTCAACAGATCCGATGAACACATGTATTTCCGCTGATTTGTCTGCCTGAACCGAGACGCCAAACTCCGTACCGAGATCTCGAACGTCCATTCCAGGAATTTCTACACGAAAGCCCTTTGCGGACTCTGGTGCATGAATGCGTGCTTTCCCGAGATCGAGCTCCATCAACAAATCGTTTTTGATCTCGAATTTGGCTGGGCCGACGATTTCGACCGCAGCACCGCTGCGGAAGCTCATGCTGACGGCTCCGCTTGCCAGACTATAGCGACCGGCGTTCATCACCAGCCCATCGGGCTGCATGCCTTCAAAATGAGAAGTGGACCCACCCAGGATGCGTGCGATTGGAACCTGAGAAACAATTGGACCAGATTCGTTTTTTTCACTTGTTGGCCGAAAGAGAATTGCAAAAATCGCTACGGCAATCACAGACACCAGAGCTGCCCCACCCATTGTCCACCCATTGAGATGAGAGGTTGCACTCACAGGAAGCGGAAGCGAAGTGGAATAGGCAGATCTTTGTAGATCATGGACCAGTACTATTTCCTCCATGTAGTACTGACGTGCTTTTTCATCGGTGGCCAGCAATTCATCCAATCTCTGCGTATGTCGCTCGGAGGGATTGCCGTCCAGGACCAGGTCGATCAATTCTCGAATCTCAGGGTTAAGCATTTGGAGGCGTTTGATTCGCAAGGGACTGGTTCGCAAGGGACTGGGAAATACAATCATGAAGCAACTTGCGGGAGCGAGATAGCGACCGATAAACTGCCGCTACGCTGGTGTGAAATTTGCTAGCGATTGAGTCGATGTCCTGGCCTTGTTCGTAACGATCAAGCAGCATGCTTCGATTCGTAGGCGTGAGGTGCTGAATACATTTTTCCAAAGCCATGCTGCGCTCGCTCAAATTCGTCAGCAGTCCCTCGGCGTGTGAGGCAAGTGCTTCCACCGTCTTATCGCTATGGCGAAGCTTCTCTCGCCCCTTTTTTCGGCGAAGCTCCATCACCTTGAAAAGGATGATCTTGCACGCCCATTTCGAAAAATCGCCATCGAAGGTGAGTGAATCAAACTTCTCGATCATCGTAACGGATGCTTCCTGGAAAACTTCATCGGCATCATGAGATTCATAAACGAGAATTCGTGCAAAATTGCGCAGACGTCGCTCATGAGCCACGAACAAAGTTAGGAAATCCTTTGCTCCCTTCATTGAATCAACAGTCTCGCGCTCGCTCAACGGTTCGACTCCCTCAATCCAAGTCTAGTTCACCCTAAACATAACCGCTTCCGGCTTAAAACCACGCAATAAACGGTGACCCAAGCTTCCCACTTTTGGACAGAAATTTTCCAAAGAACGGGTGGTCGGCCCATTTCTGCAGCGAGCGGTGCCGACCATACC
>JBEBHM010000890.1:0-3213 GCA_040080875.1 Pirellula sp. | reverse complement strand
GCTCACCGAACGCACGATTGTAGATCGCCAAATCGCTTTGGACTGGCCAGAACGACTTGATATCGAAGTTGCCGGCATTCACTACTGGCTGGCGTCGAAACAAGCTACCATGAAGGATCGAGATATCGACTTCGTCCTTCCTGTCGAAGATCTCGATCTTGGTCCCTTGGCCGCGAAAACGCTCTACGTACCACGAGTCGATGTCGCGTTCCAGTTGCTGTAAGGTCTCTTCGGCTGGCGTAACATACTTGGGTGGCTTTGTTTGATTCGCTTGATAGTAATCAAACGACCGAGCTCGTTTCAACTTGGCTCTCGCATGAGTTTGAACCAGCTGTTCCCGCTCGGTCAACCAAGCGGCAGTAACGATGTCCGCTGCTGAGTGTTCACCACCTTGCTCAAGCCCCAGCGCATGGCCAGGAACTCGATCGAGCAGCAGTTCAACAGCAACAGCATTGGCTAATTCATCGATGAGGCATATCGCATCCAGCAAGTCTGCGGGTGTTTCGTGATCTGCGTGGGTAATCTCGCGTATGACCGCTTGGCAATCGATCGAATCGGGCGACACGATTGGTACAGACCGATTTGCAAAGAAATCGGAATAGGGTTGAAGCAGGGCGAACAATCGCTTCGGGGAAATGGACTCGAGCACACCGGGGCGTGACAAGCGTGGTAAACGAATAGCGGTCATGGTGCAAACCTTGAAAATCAATAATTCATAGCAATCCATCATTGAACAAAACGTCAAGCGATCCAAACGACTGACGCACAAAAAGCGATTGGAGGTGGCCAGTCGTCGGTTTCCACCGAGCAAAATTCCAAGCGTGGGCATCCCATCCACCAGTCCATGATCAACTTCCTAAACGAATCCATCCCGACTCAGCCACCGCCAATCGTGAGAGCTATCATTCCCACGCTTTTGACACGTTTGGTCACAGCCAAAGGAAATTGTCAGAATCTTTGTTTTGGTGGGGGAAGACACCACAAGGCTTGGCTATCTCAGAAGCGCACAAGCCCCTAACGCCTAAGTGAGTCAATGCAATCGCCCGTGTCACGAGTGTGAAAGCTCGAACTAACAGCTCGAAGAATCGCACGAGGCATTTCGGCTGCAGATAGACTTGCCAAATCTTGAAAGTCCTGTTCCACGATTCTGGGGGATGAGAACTCAAATCTTCGTTTCAAAAATGCTGTACGCCAAAATTGCTCGATGAAAGGGGAGAAGAGCATTCGATAGACTGGGGTGTTGTCACCGTACCATGAGTCTGCATGGGATAGGCCAATGACGTGCGCGGTGAAAGCAGTTTGTAGATCCTGGTTAAAGGTCGCAGCCAAGTAGCTTAGAATCTGTATCTCACGGCAATCGCAAGAGTAGTCAGAGATGGCAATTACCGCGTTTTCGCTGAGCACATCACCAAAACGCTCGAATAATCTTGACGCTTGGAGCCAAACACTTGGTGCATAAGCACTTGGTGCAATTTGCTTGCAGATTGCTGCGACTTCTGCAGTATTTTCAGCAGCGATTATCGGGTCAGTAAGTGCCGATTTTGCAATCCGAAAGAAGGCTGGAATTACACCATTGATGATTCCGAATGGGTCTGTCAATTGCAGGCCGCTCTCATCCAGTTGCTGCACGAGAGAATCAACCGTAGTGCCGTGAGGAATTGCCACTTGATATTTTTCATAATAGCATTTTACTGCCACCATTGATCGCGCCGATTCAAAAGCAGCGTCGAGTGCCTCGGCATACTTTCCATCAGTAAGAAAGTACGAAACCATATCGCCCCGAATCGGAGCATTGGTGTACGTCAGTGGCCCCTGTGCAATGGCTTGGTCGGCCTTAAGTAGCCATACCTCAGAAGATTCTAAGTCGCCAGCGGTACGAGCGTATACGTGATGCATCCACATTGTGCTTGGAATCGATTCTTCACTGAACAACTCTATTCGCTCTTTAGATGACCTAAAAAACATGCCGAGGAACGGCGGAACATACTCGCTGCCATCGCAGGCGAAATCGGCTATCTTGCCGGTAGTTGCTACCGTGACCAGAAAGCTATGAACGTGCGAGAAGACGACAAAACTGTCCTTCCAGTTGTCATCCCTTATCTCGGCTGCGAACATTCGTTTGACCGCGTTGTTCCAAATCGGAAAAACACTCAGTGCCGCAGCTTTGGACACTGCTAATCTCAACGATGCAATTGCAACTTCGCCATAGGCCTTCATCGCCTCCACATGGTCGATTGCTTCATTTTCCTCCACAAGATCTAGAGCTCGTCTTCCGGCTTCGTCGGCTTCATCGAAACGCTTCAAGCTACCGAAGCAAAGAACTGCTGCGAGATAACTCATAAGCTGGTTGTGACCCGCTCCATCGACAGGGAATCTATTCGCATAGGCCAGCCAGGGGATTGCCTTCTCATATCGTGAAACGCCAGCGAGCTCACGACCATACATACCAGAAACGATGGATCGCGAACTCACGCTGCGTGTTTCGTCATTGCAAAATACATACACTTCATCGGCAAGTGATTCTGGCTCTCGAAGCCGTTCGCCGTGTATATTCACCCTTGCCTTTAATGCACATGCTTCTAGATATTCCCACTTCCGCTTTGCTGACCAGACTTGCAGTCGTTCGATTCCACTCAGTGCATTAGACCAATCACAATCGGCCGACTCTTTTTCCGACTCGATCATCATGAGTCGGTCTGCCAAAACAATTCCGCCCAGCGTCGCATTTGGGCTATCAATGACTGTCTGTTGCTGCGTAGTAGTTAGAGAATCAAAAGCATCTTGCCACAAATGAAGGTCAGTCTCTGACCTGATGAATTGGATGGGATGCCAAAGTGACTCCGCAGGATTCTTTTCTTCGGGCAAATGAAACTCGGAAAGGTCGACATTTCCACTCGCGATGGCATGCATCGCGATCCGATAGTACTTTACGCTTCGCGCAAAATCGCGTTCCGAAAGGAAGAGAAGAGCAAACGAGGAGACAACGTATGGGCCAGCTTCGTCTACATCGCTAAGATCATCCATTAAGCGATCAAGATCTTGCAGAACAAATTGATCGGATTCGCCATACTTGTGCAGTACAAGTGATTGAAGTGAGCGCACGATCAACTTTAGACCGGCATACATATTCGTCGGCAACGGGGTAGACTTCCAAATTGCAAGCAAGGGACGCAGCTCAGGTTGCATGGCCCATGTGTGAAGACGTTCTAGTAG
>JBEBHM010000889.1:0-3216 GCA_040080875.1 Pirellula sp. | reverse complement strand
TAAAGCAACTCCACCAGAATATCTGGCGCCAACTGGCTGAAACGTCTCCAGCGGCGCGAATCTGATCCAGTATGAAATCAACTGTACTTTGTTTTGATGCCATTGCTTTCGTACCTCACATGGAAATAGAATCTCGCCGAATAGTTTATCCGATCCAGCAACGCTGAAGCCATCGACCCGTTCCCACGTCCACAGTGTTTGGCCTACGGAAATCGGTACTACGACCTACGCATCAACCTGTGAAAATAGGCGTAGGCAAGGTTCCTGCGGGTTTGCAATTCGGCAATCGACCAAGGCCAGACCACACTCGTCCCTTGAACAACACTTAGAATCTAATCCTTTATTTGTTCGGCCTTCCAGTCTGGTAAATCCTTGCACAATTCACCCATCGTACTGCATCGAGTCAACGCATCGACCACGACCGACAACGGATCAGCAAAAACCAGATCGATCAGTCCTTCACCAGGCAAAGATGTTTCAAATGCAAGACGCTCCTTCGGTGGATCGAACGACGTTCTGATTCCTTCGCAATTACCTCGCGGGTCAATTCGGTACCAATCGTGTTCAGGAAGCCATACCGCGTTTAAGCCATGTAAGCAAAAGGAATTGCCAGAATCATCTGTGGCAAGGCGCTTATAAACCAAACCGCATGGAAAGGCATTCGCACGAAGCAGTGCAGCTAACAAGTGGCTCTTCGAATAGCACAAGCCTGTGCCATGACGAAGCACCTCTGAAGCCGAGAGCGTCACGCGATTGTCAAGATGATCCAGGCTATGCCGGATGTTATCGCGAACCCATTCGAAACAACGGGCAGCCACCATTCGAGGCTCTGCATCACGAGCAAGTCCGCCGCAAGTGCGCGAACGTCTGGGTCCTCGTAATCGATCACGTTGGTGGGTCGCAAGAATCTCTGCACATGCCACTCCGATGGCCGAACTTGTTTTTATCCCGATTTGGGAGCATTATCCCTGTGGCGTTGGCGCTTCGCGAACATCAACTTTTCATGCGGCGGCAACTGGCTCAGGGAGGTATTAATGATGTACTGACAGAGGTAGCGCGATTGCGTGGTCAAACCTCGTTGGCGCAACTGGGGGACCAAGTCGCGCTGGACAAGGCGCGAGAGCAAATCCAGCGTGCCCAGGTCCTAGCTGAAACTGGAGAGGTCGACCCCAAACTCGTCAAGCAAGTTCGCCAACTCGCCACTGAACTGGATGTCGAACAACGGGATGGGCAACTGCTGGCAGCCCTTGAGGCAGCCTGGCTTGCCGAGCCGAGTTTAGACTGGGAGAGACGTTTCGCCCATGTGTATGCTGTCCCGCTGTTGCGCGACGCATTGATGGCCGATGGTCTCGAGATTGGAGTTGGCGAACCGCGTCAGGTAACTGCGCGGATCTTGAGTCGACGTGCCCCTGTTCAGGCTGAAATCGTAGCCGCTCTTTACGAATGGTACTCTCTGCTCGCGCCGCCAATTGGGGTCGTCTTAAATAAAGCTAAGATCGCTTATATTTCCTTGGAAGGTCCGGCAGGCCGCAACGGAAGCCTGGCCAAGGGAGATCAAATTGTTGGTATTGCTGAGGGAGGTGGCGTGTCCTTCACCAGCACCGTGGGCATGACCGATTCGCAAGTACTTGCGCTGTTGCGTGGCGAACCTGGAACCATGGTTAGGTTGAACGTGGTATCCCAAATGACCACTGAACCGCGAATTGTTGAGCTTCAGCGGGATGCAACAGCTACTTGGTTGTGGGAGGTGATACAAGCGGCAGACCCAGATCCGTGGCGGGGAAAGGTGCGAGATGCTTGCAAGTTGGAGGATCAAGCGTTACGCATTGCTCAGCTTGAAAAGCTCGTCATGGCAGCCGATTTATCGGCTCAACCCGTACGCTTTTTAAATCAGTTGGCTGCCGAGCTTATGTCGGCCAAATCGATCGACCTCGCAATGAACCTTTTGGAAAAAGTTTGGCAAGAACACCCCGGCGATGTATCCACAAACCTAAGCTTGGCCATCTGTCTGCGCCGAAAGAAACCATCGCAAAGTGAGGAAAGCCTACGTTATTATACTGCCGTTATCGCCCTCCGGCCTGAGAGCGCTTTGCTTCGCAATATGCGGGGTGTTATCTTTAAAGAACTTGGAAAAACGAACCAGGCTGTCGCAGATTTTAACGAGGCCGTCCGACTCTCTCCAAGCTTTGCTACAGCACACACGAACGTCGGTGTTGTATTGGTTAAGCAAGGGAAATTGGATGAAGCCATCGCCGAATACCGTGAGGCGATCCGTCTCAGGCCAGACCAGTCCTCGCAACACATCAATCTGGGCCATGCACTGCAGACTCAGGGGAAGTGGGAAGAATCGATTGCCGAAATCCGTGAGGCGATCCGACTCGAGCCAAAAGAGGCCAGGCATCGTTACAGTCTGGGACTAGTTTTGCAGACTCAGGGGAAGCTGGATGAGGCCGTCAATGAGTACCGCGAAGCCATCCGACTCAATCCAAAGTACCCTGAGGCCTTCAACAACTTGGGCAACATTCTATCCAATCAGGGGAATCCGGAAAAGGGAATAGAAGAATATCGTAAGGCGCTCCAATTAAAACCATTTGCTAGGGCGGAACTCGCTCACAACAACTTGGGTAATGCCTTGTGGAAGCAAGGGAAATTGGACGAGGCCGTCAACGAGTTCCGTGAGGCAATTCGACTCGAACCAAAAGACCTTAAAGCACACCTCAATTTAGGCGCTATTCTGGCGAATCAGGGAAATCAAGAAGAAGGCATTGCCGAGTTTCGTGCGGCGCTGCAACTAGCGCCTTCTGCTCATGATGCGTACCTTTTACACACCAACTTGGGCAAGAGCTTGAGTAAGCAGGGGAAATTGGACGAGGCCGTCAACGAGTTCCGTGAGGCAATTCGACTTAAGCCGAACGATGCGATGGCACTCAACCGTCTTGCATGGCTCCTCGCCGCATCGACCGATCCGAAAGTGCAAAAACCAACTCAGGCCGTGGAGCTTGCGATGAAAGCGGTTCAGCTCGCGCCAGATAATGGCGACTACCTAAACACGCTGGGCGTCGCGCAGTACCGGAACGGCCATTGGGAGACGGCTATCGAAGTTCTTAAAAAGTCGATCGAGCTTAAAGAGGATCTGTCTAGCTCCAGCGGCTTTTTCCTGGCTATGTCCCATTGGCAACTTGACGAAAAAACAAAGGCTCGCAGTTGGTACGACCA
>JBEBHM010000888.1:0-3217 GCA_040080875.1 Pirellula sp. | reverse complement strand
GTTGGCAGTAGGAGTTGGCAATGCGATCAGCTCGGCCATTGGCGGTCTTCCAATGATCTCCGAGATCGTTCGAAGCAAAGCCAACATCGACAACGGCGCCAAGACTAGGTTCGCGAATCTTTGGCATGGTCTTTTCTTGTTGGTGAGCGTGTCCTTCTTAGCGAACTTTATCCATCTCATTCCAATGACCGCGCTTGCGGCCATGTTGATCTTTACAGGATTCCGGCTTGCCTCACCCAACGAATTCCTAAAGGTCTATCGCCACGGCCGTGAACAGTTGTTTATCTTCGTTTTTACGATGATTATGGTCTTAGCCACCGACTTGTTAATCGGAATTTTGCTTGGAATCGTTGCCAAGCTAGTGATACACACGGCCAATGGAGTTCCGATTACTTCGCTCTTCAAGCCCTTTCTCGATGTTCAAATGAATAACGACGGTAGCTGCGTCGTATTTGCCAGCCAGTCCGCCGTATTTTCCAATTGGATTCCGTTTCGGCGGCAAATCGAACACTTGGGTTTCGTTCAGCATTCGAATGTCACCGTCGATCTTTCCGGTACCAAATTTGTCGATCATACCGTGATGGAAAAACTCCATGAACTTCAGGATGACTTTTCCCAGGAAGGTCTCAAGCTCGAAGTCGTAGGTCTAGACAGTCATCAACAGATGAGTAGTTCGAGTTTGTCGGCTCGTAAGCAACTCGGTTTACCTTTGATGCACCGCCTTACATTTACGGTTCCCGAAGAATTGGAGCCAGCTTTGGTCATACTATTATCTCAAGCGGATTTGCAGGATTCTGTAAAGAGCAATTGGAATTCGGTGATTCCGAATGCATCGTCCAGTAATTTGTTTAGAATCGAAGTACTGATCCCGCGTGAAAAAAGCCAACGTCTGATCGAATCGATACGCCGTATATTGCCCTCGATGCATGGGATGACTATGTTGCTTGAAACCGTTGGAGTCTTGATTAGCACATCCGGCTCATGGACCCCCAGTTCGGAAGAAGCTAACCTCGCGATTCGCGACGATTTCGTTAAGAGCGAACACTAGAACGAATACTAGAACGAGAAAGTGGCGAGGCGTCCTTTGGATCTCTTGGTTGTCGAAGACGACGTAGTGCTAGGAAAGGCGCTGGTCAAGGGATTGACGGAGGCAGGTCACGTCTGCAAATGGGTACAAAGTGGTTCCGAAGCAGTCGACTGTTGCAAGAACCACTTGTATGAAATAGCCGTTCTCGATCTGATGCTTCCGGACTTGTCCGGTTTAGAAGTTCTCCGGGAGTTTCGAATCCACCAGCAGCGTCTTGCAGTTCTAATCTTAAGTGCGCTCGGGACAGTCGAGGAACGAGTGCTCGGCTTGAATTCCGGTGCTGATGATTATCTTGTCAAGCCTTTCGCATTTGCGGAATTGATCGCCAGATTATCGGTACTTGAGAGACGCAAGATTGCATCGCCCGTCACTCGCTTGCAATTCGGATCCCTTGCAATTGAATTGACGAGCCGTCGCGTTACTCGAGACGATCAAGAGATTGATCTAACACAAACGGAATACAAGCTCTTAGAATTCTTGATGCGAAACGCGGGCGAGGTTGTCACACGACGAATGCTATGCGAACATCTCTGGGAATCCGACTGGGAGGGTGTTACTAACGTTATCGAGGTGCATATCAATCGGCTTCGCAATAAACTCAACAAGGGCTTCGATTCCGGATTGATCTACACAATTCGAGGCAGTGGCTATGAACTTCGGCAGAGTTAAATCGACCCTTCGATCCCTTCGATTCCGGTTGATGCTGTTGAACGCCATTGTCGTCTTGCTGGCGTCGATGGGTACGCTTGTCGGGTTGCGGACTGGAATGAAATTTGCCTTGGTACATGAACTGGATCAAATTCTCTCGGAAGATCTCGAGGAAATCGAACTCGCGTTGGCCGTCATTGGCGATCCTTCGTCTTCGTCGCTTTTCGAACAATTGGATCGCAAAGCGAGAGGCCATATTCAGCATCAATGGTTCGTCGAAATTCGCGACCTGCCTTCGATGAATATGTCGTTGACGAGACTCAACCAACAGGGGCCGCAAAATATCGCCCCCGATGTTGGCGAGAGATTGTCGCAGAGTATTAATGTCCCAACCGAGCTTGAACAAAGTCCGATCCAAGCGATGGTTCCGATAACCGTAGAGGGCTATCGTCTACTTGATCGTAACGTGAATTTATCCGATGAAAAAATGTTTCGCATTCGAGTGGGTGCGTCGATGAGCCTGATCGACCGCGATTTGACACTGATCGATCAAATTATTGGAATTGCGTTTGGGCTTGGGCTTGTCATCGCACCGCTTGGTGGGTACTGGTTGGCCGGTCGCGTGACGCGGCCTCTTGCGACGATGATCCACACTGCCGATCGTCTTCGTCCCGAAGAGCTAAGCGAACGGCTACCCTTTCGCGGAACAGGCGACGAATTGGACCATCTATCGCATACCTTCAACCTTCTGCTTGATCGCATCGCTAGTTTTCTTCAGCAACGGCGTGACTTTCTAGCGAATGCCGCGCACGAACTACGAACTCCTCTCGCCGCCCTCCGAAGCACTTCCGAAGTTGCTCTGAGAACTTCTCGAACGGTTCAAGAGTACCAGGAGCTGTTGGGAACCATCGTCGAAGAAAGTGAATCGCTTGAACTGCTAGTAAATCAACTACTTCTTCTGGCAGAAACAGAAGCCGATACTCAAACGTTCATGTTAACGGGTGAACCTGTGTCGCTAGCCGAATTGATCGAACGCTCGTGCGAAATGTTTGCCGGAGTTGCGGAGAGTCGATCGATAGAACTCCGCTATGAAATCGTCCGTCCATGCGTGGTAAAAGGCAATCGCCATCACCTACGCCAGGTTATCAACAATCTGATCGACAACGCGTTAAAATTCACGCACGCCAAAGGAACGGTCAAGGTTAAACTCGACGTAGAAGTGATAACCAAGAACGCCAGTTTTTCCGTACAGGATTCTGGAGTCGGAATCGCAGCAGATGAAAAGCCAAAATTGTTTGATCGCTTCTATCGTGGTGAACTTTCACGGCGCCGAGACACAGTGACTCGCGGCACCGGCTTGGGGCTGAGTATCTGCCAAGCGATCGTGAGAGGGCACGGAGGCACACTCACCGTCGAAAGCCAAATCGGCAAAGGCAGTTGCTTCCAAGTCACACTGCCACAGCATCAACCACTGTCCTAAGT
>JBEBHM010000211.1:0-12100 GCA_040080875.1 Pirellula sp. | reverse complement strand
GTAGCTAACGAACCTCACGCTCCAGTCGGACGAGCCGACATGGGGGCGAAGACCCCAGCGGTCTCGTGCCGCTCGGTGAACCAGGCTCTGTAGCTAACGAACCTCGCGCTCCAGTCGGACGAGCCGACATGGGGGCGAACCGGGCGAAGACCCCAGCGGTCTCGTGCCGCTCGGTGAACCAGGCTCTGTAGCTAACGAACCTCGCGCTCCAGTCGGACGAGCCGACATGGGGGCGAACCGGGCGAAGACCCCAGCGGTCTCGTGCCGCTCGGTGAACCAGGCTCTGTAGCTGATGAACCTCACGCTCCAGTCGGACGAGCCGACGTGGGGGCGGACGAAGCCCGTCTGGGAGGTGCCATGTTTCTGCTACTTGCTGCTACGACGCAGGCAAGCGAATGGGCGTTGGGAATTCGAGGACGAATTTGGTACCGCGGCCGACTTCGCTCTGGACCGCGATGCGGCCCCCGTGGGCTTCGATGATTTTTCTGGCGGTCGGCAAACCTAGCCCCGAACCCTCATGCTTGGTGGAGTAAAAAGGTTCAAACATGCGCATGGCGGTGATCTCGTCCATGCCGCACCCCGTGTCGATCATGTCCATTGCGACACCTCCCGGCACAGAATAAGTGCGAACCAAAAGTTCACCTCCGTCCGGCATGGCTTCCAAAGCATTTTTAACGAGATTGAGCAAGGCGGCTTGGAGCGAATCGCTATGCAATTTAATGTTGGGGAGGTTGGAATCCAAGTATTTTTGAAGTCGAACTCCAGTGCGATCGGCTTGGGCTTGGTACAAACGCAAAACCGCGTCGATATTGTCGTTGAGCGAGCCGGTGGTCATGTCGAGATCATGCATGCGAGCGAAGCGAAGGAAATCTCTCAGTAGATTTTCCAATCGATTGCACTGTTGGCGAATCATATCGACCTTGGCGATCGCTCGTCGTTGGCCAGGCCATTGACTCTCCTCAAGCTCCTCGCACAAGAGATCGGTGTTCATATGGATCACCGAGAGTGGGTTTTTGATCTCATGCGCTAACGAACCGGCCAATTCGGCCAGCTCGTTGTATTGACGCCGAAGTTCATCGACAGTCGCTTGATCCTCGCTTCCAAATGTTTCCACCATTTAAACAATTCTAGAGAATGTTCCGCCCTGGAATAGTAGCCAGAGGAGAATCGTGCCCAACCGCAGATTCGCTCAATCAAGAGTCCCCCCAAGTGATTGCACGATTGTTGACAGTTCAAGGTGACTTCCAACGGACGTCACCCACCGGTCAGCACCGAGGTGGGTCGCACGTGGGTCGCACTTGCCGAGTGCGACCAAGCACCGCACACAACGCTTAGGACCATTGTCCAACGCTCAGAAGCAACTTAATCATCAGCCCCCTCATGTGATTGCATGATTGTTGACAGTTCTAGGTGACTTCCGGCAGAAGTCACCCACTGGACAGCACCGAGGTGGGTCGCAATTGCCGAGTGCGACATAGCTAATGAACCTCTGCTCCCAGTCGGGATAAGCCTTTCTGGGAGCAGACGACTGCCGAGAAGTCTCCGAAAAATCATCAGGAAAAATGACGGCTCGGAAAGTCGAGCGCAGTTTGCTTGGTGTATTCTAAAATGTCACGGTTCCAACATCTTCGACTAACCCTCCAAGGAGAATGTAAATGCCAAAACCAAAGAAACCGAAGCGTCACCTGCTGGCACTCGACAAAACGCCCGGCAATTCAACATGGGTGCTCGTTCAACTTGAAAACGTACACGATGTCGAAACACTGCCTGTTGTTTACATCACGCAAAAGAATGAGTTGGGGATCCCTGTTACCACATGGATATCTGACAAGGATGATCCAGCTACAAAATTAGTGGATCTTTCTGGTGGCAAGAAAGCTCTCAAAGCCAAAGTGAAATGCTATGTCCTGACTTCGATGCCGCATGAGGTAACCACGGTAGCCGTTACGACCGATGGAATCGTCTCGGTAGAAATCACGATCATCAATACTACCACTCCACCGACGCCTAGCGACCCGCTCGATGAAGATGCGATTTTGTTTCCTTAGCGCTACTCCATCCAAAACTTTTGACAGCTTTCTTAGGCAAGCAGCAATGTGAGAATCGATCACACTGCTGCGTTAGTGTGCTGTGTTAGTGTGCGGCGCTGACGTCCGCCTCGGAGATGCGGTCCCCTAATTCCTAATTCCTAATTTCTAATTCCTTACAGTTTGTAGCTCTGCATCTCACTGAGCGCTCTTTGCAACAACACGCTTTCCGGCGACTGCTGGCAAGCGGTGGACATTGACTCGATGGCTGACTGAAGGCTTTGTTGTGCCGCGTTCGTATCGCCAGCGGCCGATTTTGTCATGGCGATTTCGAACAATGCCTTGGCAAGCAGGGCGTGGTGATCCGGGAGCGATGCAGCCCGGACAAGTCGTTCCGAATGAGTCTTTGCCCGAGCCAGCACCGTCTCTGAATCCTTAAGATTTTCGTTCCGCCGCAAAACGATGCCTCGTGCGCGCAGTGCTGTCGAATAGGTTGCGATATGAGAAACATTGAGACCGGATGCAAACAAATTTTCACAAATCATGATGGCTTCTGAAGCAGATGCATCGGCAGCCTCCATCGATCCTTTCGAGTCGATATGAGCGTTGGCACTGTGGGTTAGCATCAATGCGAGGGCAAACCGAATGTTTCGTTGTGGCTTGACCGTGCTGAGCTTGCGTGTTTCCGAAATGAGGGATTCCGAGCTCTGTACAACTTCCTCGGGACGATGCATTTCCAAGAGAATTCGCATCTCGCGAGCGTGCGAAAGCAACCGGAGAGATTGATCTATATCGGTAAATTCTGTTGTTTTAGCGATGGCATCGCAACTGTCTTTACATGCTCGGATTTGCGTCAGCGCCTCTTCCAGCTTACCCAGTTCCACCGAGATCCCTGACTGCTCCAACTGGATCGTCGCTTGGGTTCTCAGATAATCCGTTTCCGTTGGGTTCGTTTCGCGATTGGAAAGGGTCATCGCCATGGCCTGCGACAGGCTTTGATGGGCTTGGTTCAGTTTCCCATCGAGGGATTGCAGCACGGCCTGATCGGCGAGCGTCAATGCCAAATGATCTAACTCTGTTTTCGAGAGTTGTTCTGCGGGAGTCGCCTGTTGTAAATCGAGAGAGATCTTGAGTCGCGACTTGGCCGCTTCGAAGTCCCGTTCGGTTCGCTTGATATTGCTGGCGATCCGTGCCGCGAGCGCAAACTCACTCGATAAATCACGGTCTCGAGGATTCGATTCGTACCAGCGCGAATAGTCTAGAAACGCTCGTTCGGTCAGCGATTTTCGCAGCTCGAGGACGTCCTTCGGACTCAGTTCGGGTTGACTCAGAATTCGCTCCGAGGTCCTCGTCTGATCCAACGCAAGCTGGCGAGCATCGGCAAGGTTTTTGAGTGCAAGGTTGTTCGCATTGACTAAGTCTTGATTGGCCTTGTTCAGTTGCAGATTTCGATTCGAGACAACCGCCGTGGCAACGGACAGCATCAACACACTGGTCGCCGCGATACCCGAAAGCGTGGTTACCAGCGCGCGATGTCGACGAACCCATCGATAACTTCGTTCCAATATGGACTCTGGGTAAGCGACGACCGGTTCACCCGCAAGCCATAACTCCAACTCGTCCGCCAATTGGTCTGCAGACGAGTAACGATTCTGAATATCCTTGGAAAGCGCCTTGAGACAAATGGCTTCGAGCGGTCTAGGGACTCGGGGATTCACTTCTCGCGGTCCAGGAAAATCTCCTATCTGGACCTTTTTAATCAGTTCGTCAGGCGAGGCCGAATCCAAGGGTGGATGTCCGGTGAGAATGCAGTAGAGAGTTGCACCAAGGCTATAAACATCGGACGCCGGACCGAGCAAGTCGAGTTTTCCCGAAGCCTGTTCAGGACTCATGTAAGCGATCGAGCCAACCACTGAACCCATGCGGGTTTCAGTCGAACCATCGCCAAGCGTTGGGACGATGGTGACCTCGTCGTCTGCGATTCGCTTTTCGTGTTTGATCCCAATACGAGCAAGCCCCCAATCAACAACCAATGTTTCGCCGTACTTGCCAAGCATGATGTTGCCGGGTTTTAGGTCGCGATGGAGGACACCTCGACTATGCGCGTATTGAATCGCATTACAAACGTCCACGAGTCTGCGAACCAAATGACGTACCCGCAATCGAAAAGCCTCAACTCCCATTTCTTGATTTGACGTATAGAGTTGAGCAATAGCGTCCTTGAGGCTATCTCCCCGAATGAATCGCATGACATAAAACGGGGCGCCCGATTTGGTCGCACCCAAACTGTAAACAGGGACAATGCACGGGTGCTCCAGTCGGCCTGTCACTTCTGCTTCGACAATGAAGCGAGCACGGCTCTCCGCATTCTTCACGAAGGCCGGCTTGATCTCCTTCAATGCAACTTCCCGTCGCAACTCTCGGTCTTCGGCGATCGAAATCTGCCCCAAGCCACCTTGGGCGTGCGGTCGAAGGATACGAAACCGATCACTCGCAGAGAATTCGCGGGCCGAAAAATTAATCGTTTCATCCGATGCCGATCCATCCTTTGAATCCGGATGGTTCTGCGCCAACATGGTGGCCGAATGATCCAAATCGACGTCCTCGATTTCCTTCAACTGCCGACCAATTTCCGGCAAGTGGTGCAGCGACGACAAACTCTTTTCATAATCGTGGTGGTGCAAAGCTGAGAATTTCGCTACGACACCCTGCAAAAAATCGCGAGAATCCTCGCCGATGACTTTTTGTTCCAATAAGATATCTTCTATGCGGTCGTTTTTGCGAAAGACCCATGCTTGCATTGCGGCGATCAGTTGCGACTCTGAAATAACAGACATCTGCAGTCCTAACACGCCAACAAGCAGATTGCGATCGCTGGAAAAGCTACTCATGATAGGTGAATGTACCTACTTGAGTGGCTAACTGCAATCAATTCGAGAACGGCAGAATTGCGCACCATCATTTAAGGAATATCAGCTTGGTCGACAAAAAACCTAAATTCTACGTTGTTTGGAATGGGCGTGAGCCGGGGGTTTACACTGCTTGGAATGCGTGTCTGGCTCAAGTCAGTGGATACCCGGGTGCCAAGTACAAGTCGTTTGAAACGCTAGAAAAAGCGAACGCGGCTTTACAAGAAGATGTCGGCATGCACTGGGGCAAAGGTGGGGATACAGGGAAAAAAACAGCAACACCCACGGTCGACCCCGAAGAGCTTGCATCCTTGGGTGTTGACATGTCGGCATGGTGTGTCGACGCGGCTTGCAAAGGGAATCCGGGACCATTGGAGTACCAAGGCATCGAGCTTTCGTCCGGTACCAATATGTTTCAAATGGGGCCCTTCCCCGAGGGGACAGTCAACATTGGTGAGTTTCTAGCGATCGTCCATGCTTTGGCGCTTTTGCACGAGAAACAACCTCAAACTCCGATCTACTCCGATTCTCGAATCGGGATTTCATGGGTGAAGAATGGGAAATGCAAAACAGAATTGCCACTCTCGAAGGAAAACCGCCAGCTGATGAGCCTCGTCGTACGCGCTGAAAAATGGTTGGCAGAACACCAATGGACCAACCCGATCCACAAGTGGGAAACAAGCCGCTGGGGCGAGAACCCAGCCGACTTTGGCAGAAAATAGCCGGCTCGGTGGTAATCAACGTTGCCAGGAGTTCACCATCGCGAACAATCGATTTTGCAATTCGCTCAACCCGTGATTGTTGACCAGTACATCGGTCGCCTTTCTGCGTTTTTCGTCCAGGCTCAATTGCGCCGACTCGCGCTGCCGCCACTCGCTTTCGGTCCAGCCTCGCTCCATTGCATAATGTCTTCGCCGCTCGTCCGGAGTATCGATGAAGATGACTTTGTCGCAATACGCCAGCCACCCACCCTCAATCAGGAGCGGTGCATCTAGCACGATGTACGCATGTTGCCCTTGCTGCTTGACGTCATCGAGTTCGGTACGTGCAATCTGGCGAATGCGAGGATGAACTATAAACTCCAACCTTCGTCGTCTTTCCGACGCGTGGTCGCCAAAAACCAATCCGCCAAGCTTTTTGCGTTCGATGACTCGAGCCCTCCCTGATAAGTGGCGAGTGTCGTCGGTCAGAATGACAGGACCGAACTCATGCACAATCAACTCGACCATGTCAGGCTCGCGAAGCACTCGATGTGCAATCGCGTCCGCTGAAATGATGTGACCACCCAATTCTGAAAAGAATTGGGTGACGACGCTTTTGCCGCTCGCGACACCACCGACGATCCCCACCACAATCGACTGTTTGGGTTCGGGCTGTTCGCTCATAGCGGATCACACTCGGCCCAGTTTGGGCCATGCTTGACATCGACCTTGAGGGGAACATCGAGGGGCATGACGGTCGTCATGATTTCTCGAACCACAGTCGCTAGTCTTGAGACATAATCGTCGCGCACTTCGAAGATCAATTCGTCATGAATTTGAAGCAACATGCGAGCGGGCCAATCGAGCGACTTCAACTCCTTGTGCATCGCGATCATCGCCAGCTTGATCATGTCCGCCGCCGAACCTTGAATCACGGTGTTGATGGCCATCCGTTCCGGTTCGAGAAGCTGTTTCTTCTTGGGTTCTGGCAATGCCTGGTAGTCCCGAATCCCTCGCAGGAATCGTTTGCGACCTGACATGGTCTTCACAAAGCCATCGCGACGACAAGACATGAGCGTCGTCGCTATGAAATCCCGTACGCCCGGATACTTGTCGAAGTAGGCATCGATGAACAGGCTGGCATCGGTTCGCGAAATCCCAAGCCCTTTGGCCAACCCAAAGGGGCTCTGACCGTAAATGATCCCAAAACTGACGGCTTTGGCACTGCGTCGCATTTCGCTGGTGACAAGACTCGGGTCAACCCCGTTGACTTGCGAAGCCACACTCGTGTGAATATCGATGTCGTCATGAAACGCCTGATGCAGTGAAGCGTCACCACAAAAATGAGCGAGCACTCGCAATTCGATCTGTGAGTAATCCGCCGTCAGCAGCGACCAGCCTTGTTCGCGAGGCAAGAATGCGGAGCGAATCGATCTTCCCTCAGACGTTCGAATCGGGATGTTTTGCAAATTGGGCTCGATGCTGCTCAGCCGGCCCGTCGCCGCGATGTCTTGCCTAAAGGATGTATGCACGCGATTGGTCGCAGGGCTGATCAATTTGGGGAGAGCATCGATGTACGTGTTGATCAGCTTGGTCAATTGCCGATACTCGACAATCTTAGCGGGCAAGGGATGTTCCGAGGCCAATTCCTCGAGGACCTCCGCGTCGGTGCTTGGGCCGGTTTTGGTTTTCTTGACCACGCGCAGCCGGAGCTTTTCAAAGAGTATGTTGGCGAGCTGTTTTGGACTATCTGGATTAAACTCTTCCTCAGCCAAGTCCATGATCTGAATTCGGATAGAGTCCGCTTGATGCTGGAATTCCTTTCCCAATTCCTGTAACCGCGCAGGGTCGATACGGATGCCTTCCGATTCCATGTCGACCAGCACGCCAACCAGCGGGATCTCAAGGTCGTGCATGACCCCTTCGAGCTGTTCCTGTTCCAGTCGTTCTTTCATCGGCGTAACCAACCGAAACGGAACGTCGACGTCCTCGCAGGCGTATGTGGAAACTTGTTCCACGGGAACTTGGTCCATGCAGATCTGGTCTCGACCACTTCCGATGAGCGATTCAATCGTGATGTTGGTATGTCCAAGCCAGCGTTTGGCGATGTCATCCAAATCGTGATTGCGACCGCCTGCATCGAGCAGATAGTCCGCGACCATCGTGTCGAAGCCAATGTTGGCGATCGGCATGCCGTGAGCTTGCAATACGATTGCGTCGTATTTGATATTTTGACCGACGAAGGCTTTATCGCTGTTTGCGAGAATGGGGCCGATCGTTTGTTGCACCACAGAAAGTTCGAGCGGCCTCTCATCGGCAATTCCAGCGACTGGAACGTAGGCCGCTTTGCCCTCGCTCCACGAAAAACTGATACCGACCAAACTCGCATCGCGTGGCCGCGCTGAGGTAGTCTCCGTGTCGATCGAAATCATCGGTGCGTCGCTCAATTCGCAACCTAGCTCGGTTAACTGTTCCGTGGTCCAAATCGTGCGGTAGCCGGCAGTCGGCAGTTTGAATGGCGGCGCAGGATCGAGTTGCTGAAGCAGCGCCAGAAATGAATCCGACAACTTCCGAAAGCCTAACTCGCGAAACACGTCCATGGCCTGTTGTCGATCGAATGTACCCGGGCGCATTTGCGACCAAGGCAATTCGATCTGACAATCTTGACGAAGACGTACCAAGTCACGGCTCAATATGGCCAGTTCTCGATTGTTGCGCAGATTGTCGCGGCGTTTGTCCCCCGCAATCTGTTCGATGTTCTCGTAGACTTCGTCGAGGGTATTATACTGATCCAGCAATTGTTGAGCGGCTTTGGGTCCGATTTGCGGCACACCTGGAACGTTGTCGGACGAGTCCCCTACGAGGGCTTGAAAGTCGACGACTTGGTCAGGTCGAATCCCCCAAACCATTTTGAGGTCGCGTTCACCGAACAGTTCGTTCTTTCGCACGTTGAGCATCTGTACGTTGTCCGAAATGAGCTGCCTGCAATCTTTGTCGCTGGTGACGAGCAACACGTGTGCACCTTGTTGTTCCGCTTGGTGCGCGAGCGTGGCCAGGATGTCGTCCGCTTCGAAGCCGGGCAATGATACTTTAGGAATGGCGAGGGTATCCAAGCATCGATGAATCATGGGGATCTGTTCACGCAACGCATCGGGCATCGGTTCGCGGTTGGCTTTGTATTGATCGTACAGTTCGTTGCGAAAAGTCGTCCCAGAAGCGTCAAATGCGCAAACCAGAAAATCCGGTTTCCACTGTTCGAGCAAATTGGCGATGTCTCTCAGGAAGCCGTGCGCCGCACCCACTTCGATTCCTTGCGGGCTGGTCATTGCAGGCAACGCATGGAACACTTGATAGATCAACGAATGGGAGTCGACCAAAATAACGAGATCACCCGTGGTTGGAAACGGATGTTTAGGCCGACGTATCGCTTCGTTTTCACCGACCTGATCGGGCGCAACGTCCCGGTCCAACGTCGCCGACACGGATGGCGAGACAGACGCCGATACGGACGCCGAAACAGATGGCGCCGAAGCGGATGTCGGCGAAACTTCGTTGATGATTTCGTCAAAACCGAGGAGCATCGGCTGATTCTTGGCTAGTCGCTTGGCCATTTCGCCCCACCACCATTTCTTGCATCGACCTTATTTGCAGGCATGCTCTTCGACTTCTGAATAGTTGATATCCGATGGATCGGTGGTTAACGAGGGTTCGGACCACGGTCCTTGCCGTCCATCCCATTTTTTGTTGTCGGTACGAAAGCTCACTCCCAGCGTGCTCAGTCGCTCCAAGTCAGCGATCATTTGAGGAACTTGTTCGATGACCGCTTCAAGTTTTCCTTTTGGAAACGAAAAGTGGAATCCGGTTTTTCGGCCCTTCACGCGAATGCTCAAGAGAACATCGCGAGCATTTTGGCCGATTGCGAATGCGAAGCGGTGTTGCTCACCCAGTTCTGCAAGTTTCGCGGCCAAGCCGAGCTGTTGAAATGTTGCAACTTTTTCACTTTTTTTGACCCGCAAGAAACGCCGGTCTTGCTGCTGTTGCACCGACAGCACGAAGGCAACGACTTGATCGATGTGGCAGACGGGGACAGGTTCCATTCGGTTGCGGCGCCGATAGTTCGAGTCGATCAAGCACAATCGATTGCAATTCTCTAGATCCAGAAACCGCAATCGGAACCAATCGGTTCCGTTGCGTTCATCGGCACCTTGGTCAATCTTGAAAGTCAGATGCCCAGTGTCATCCTTATCCCCGCGGTCCTGGTGGTGGCGGCAGGTCACGTGGGTCTGACTTTCCAAAGTTGTTTTGAATTGTTGAAGTTTCGCTTTGCGCAGAGTGGGATCCACGTTCACATAGGATTGACTCGATGAGGTGGATGCTTCTTCCGCAAACGACTCTCGAAGCAGTCGCTTGAGGGTGCTTACAGGGATCATGTTCCATTGCCTCGAACATCGAGCACGATTTTTCCGGCCAACAGGCTTTGTTTGTGAACGGTGTGGGCCTCTTGCAACCGATGAGCTTCGGCAGCTTGTGATAGCGGTAGGATGCGATCGATCTGCGGTTTTAGTTGACCCATGGTGAGCCAATGGTTGATGTCCGACGCGGCAACTTGTTGTTCCTCGGCAGATGCTTTGAACATGGCGAACCCGTGCAAAGAACAGCCCTTGACGTAAAAGGGGCCTACGGGAAATGCGGGTCGTGCATCTCTCCCAGCCATCAAAACCATGCGCCCGTTTTCGCACATCGAGCTAACCGCCAAATCAAAGTCTGGATCGCGAAGCGTCTCCCAGAAGACGTTGACACCCGCTGGAGCAATGCGATGAATCTCATCCACCGTATTCTTGTCGTTGTAGTTGAATGCGTGGTCGGCCCCAAGCTCCAAGCATCGATCTACTTTGGTTTGGCTGCCTGCCGAGGTGATGACCGTGGCACCGACGGCTTTTGCCATTTGCACGACCGCCGAACCCACACCACCCGTGCCACCTCGAACAAATAAGGTCTCGTCGGGTTGCAAATCGGCGCGCTGAAATAACCCCAGATGAGCCGTGATACCTACCAAAGCAACCGCCGCGAGGTCTTGGTCCTCGACAGAATCGGGGCTGGGATGAAGCCATTTCGGGTCAACCACCGCATACTCAGCGAAAGTCCCTTGTCGTCCCATCAAGCCTTGATTGCTAGCCCATACGCGCTGACCAATTGCAAGCTGCTTGATTTGCGAGCCGATGGCAACGATCTCTCCCGCCAAATCGCAGCCTAGGATGTAAGGGTTCGGTAGTGGCCAGTAATTCGCACCATTGCGGATGTAAGTGTCAATCGGATTGACGGACACCATGGAAACTTTCACTTTAACTTGGTCCGGCCCGCACATCGGTTCTGGCAAATCGCCAAACTCGATCACGTCGGGAGCGCCGGTCTTACGAAAATAGGCAGCTTTCATTGGAAACGATTGGCTTTTTTCGAGTGATGCAAAAACCGGTTCCACCGAAGAACCGAGTGGTGCGTTATACTACCATTTGAGACGAGGAATGACATTACGCTCAATTGAATCGAACATGAAATCAATCCGGCAACCCACGGAGATCCTAAAAGAAGCGTTTCAAGCAGAATGCATGGCGAAAAATCCCTTGGGCACCCTGTTTGTTTATGCGTTGATGGTATGCCACGCGTGGTTCGGAGTCGAAGCGCTCGGGCAGAATGCCGCCACGGCCAATGTCGAGGTCTCGGTCAACCTACTCGATGGAAGTGTCGTACGAGGCTCGATTGTTTCGGCAGACTCTAACCAAGTTGCACTTCAAACGAGCAACGGCAAACTGAACAAGACTGCCGTCGAGATCAGCCGCCTTTCCTTCGCAAACAAAGTCGAAAGTGCTGGCAAGTCGGTCGAAGTCCTTTTGCTCGATGGATCGAAAGCATTCGGAGATCGATTGATAGGCTCAAGCACCGGATGGAAATTGTCGAGTGCGGACGGCGGCGAAGTCGCGATACAGCCAAAAACGATTCGAGCAGCCCGGCTCAAGACAATTCCTGGGCCCATGGTGGAGGCTTGGCAAACTGCGATCAAGGAAACGACTGAGTCGGACGCCGTGATCGTCGTGCGAGGTACCGAATCGTTGGACCGAATCAACGGCATCATTATTCAAGTCCAAGCGAATAGCGTGTCGTTCGAGCTCGATGGTCAACAAATCGAAATACCCCTAGAAAAGCTCGCGGGCTTAATGTGGTTCTCGCGTGGCCAAGATCGGGTTCGCCCTGCAGTCGAGGTCGTTGCAACCGATCAATCGACGTGGCTCGCTGAGAGCTTCCTAGTTTCGCCTAGCGGAGTAGAGCTGCAAACCTACCTGGGTCAAAAGGTGGCGATTCCACTCTCCAAGATCAGCAGTATCAACTACGCCACTGCCAACATCAAATGGCTGTCGGAACTTGAGGTGCTCGAGGCCGTGGCAGACAAACGTTTCAGTTTTCGGTC
>JBEBHM010000887.1:0-3233 GCA_040080875.1 Pirellula sp. | reverse complement strand
CAGCTGGGGGCCAACGGTATGTGCGATCGCCCGAGACGACGCGCATGCGAGTTGGTGTCGAGATCGCCTTCAGCGATTGCTCCCTAGTGCAATCGTCGTATTGACGAAGGCTGCAAATCATTCAGCCCAAGTTCGATCGACATGAGTTACGTTGGTCGTCTTGCACCCTCTCCGACCGGAGCTCAACACCTTGGCAACGCCAGAACGTTTTTAGTCACTTGGCTCGCATGCAGGCAGGTTGGTGGCAAACTGCTTTTGCGTATCGAAGACCTTGACACTCCACGGACCAAGCCGGGGGCCACGGCACAAGCTATCGAAGACTTGCGATGGATCGGGCTCGATTGGGATGTCGTTGGACCCGAGAAGAGCTTTACTGTTCAATCGAATCGCGAAGAACGGTATGTTGAAGTTCTTCGGCAACTGAAAGATCGAGAGCTCGTGTATCCATGCACTTGCACACGCGCTGAAGTAGAGGAGGCCGCTAGCGCGCCTCATGAGTCGATTCTGGACGGTGCGATTTATCCTGGCACATGCTCGCATCGAAACGCTACGGACTCCGAAGAACTTGACCATAAAGGTCTCAAATACGCTTGGCGCTTCCGAATGCCGAGCGGTATCCGATCATGGACGGACCGTCTATATGGCGAACAAGCACTGAACGCCAAAGTTCAGCTTGGCGACTTTGTAGTTGGTCGCAGTTACGGCGTGACGGCTTACCAACTCGCTGTGGTCGTTGACGATCATGACTTCGGGATCAATCACGTCGTTCGCGGGAACGACCTGATGTTCAGTACCTTTCGGCAAATTGCTATTTACGAAGCTCTTGGATGGGATACTCCAGCCTGGTTGCATTTACCTTTGGTGGTCGGTCCGGATGGCCGACGGCTTGCAAAAAGGCATGGTGACACTCGGTTAAGTCTTTACCGTGAACAAGGTATGCAACCAGAACAGATAGTTGGCTATCTGGCCGAGACGCTCTGCTTGCGAGATCGTACCGAATCTGTAACGCCACGGGTCCTCCTGCGTGAGCTTGGCCGCGAACAAAATTGGATTGATCGGATGCCGCGTGAGAATGTGACCAAGCTAGTAAAAAAACATTTCAAATAGGGTTCTGGCGCCTGCCTCCAAAGTAGCAGGCACTTTCCAAGTGCCGTGGCCAAGCAAACGATGGTATCTGCGGACGGCACACGGAGTGTGCCTGCTACTATCGGTTCAAAGTGAGTGCCGCTGGGGCGCTAGCTGCGGGTGACGGAAATCGCAGCGAAAATGGAATCGGGATACCGGCGGCTAACGCCTCGCCGCTCACAAATTGCGTGCCATTTGGCTAGCGCAGTCGAATCAGGGGAAGAACTTCTTTCGCCGATGTTGGCGAGCAGGGAGGAAATTGGTTATGCTAGGATCGCGGATAACCTTCAGTGTTTCGGATTATGAGCGATCACCCACCGGGAGGAGTCAGGATGAGCGAGAGCTCGGCGTTAGATTGCAGTGTTTTGGTACTGAATCGTTTTTATATGGCAGTGCGAGTCGTTGACGTTCGTCGGGCGATGACGTTGCTTTACCGCGGTTGTGCGGAAGTCATTGTGATCGAAGATGAACAATACTCCAATTACGATTTCGAAAATTGGTGCGAGTTGTCTGATTTGCATGCTCTTGAAAAGCAGCTAGGAGAGGACTTCATTCGGACACCGACGAGGGAGCTGCAAGTTCCACGCATCGTCCGTTTGGTTCTCTATGACCGGGTCCCAAAGTCCACCGTTCGTTTCAATCGCAAGACACTTTTTGCCAGAGACGGGTACCGTTGTCAGTATTGTTCGCAGACTCGTCCGATGAGCCAATTGAGTCTCGACCATGTGGTACCTCGATCGCAAGGAGGGAGAACTACTTGGGAGAATGTCGTCTGCTCATGTACATCGTGCAATAGCAAGAAGGGTGGCCGAACGCCGCTTCAAGCGTCGATGAAGTTGCTTACGACACCGATTCGACCACATACCAATCCGGGTATCTCTATAACGCTAAACGATCCTCGCTATGTATCTTGGAAGACATTTCTACCCAGTGCAGCGAGCAACTAGCAACTCCCATGTCAGAGGTGTGATTCGATGATTGTCAAAGCGTTCTCAGCTTTCGTATTGGTTTGCTTGATTCTGGCCTGTAGCAGGTCGCTAGTCATCGCTCAGGAACACGTTCTTCCACTGGTCAGCAACGTTGCCGCGCAGCCGGAAGGCCTTGGAGGAATCGCTGAAGTTGGAAGATGACGCCAAGTTAGTCGCCGAAGTTCAGACTGTCTTGGACAAGCTTTGCCTGCTATCCGTGAATATCAATCCGGAATCGCGTGTCAAGGTTGCCCCCGGCTTCGCCCGACCCAACTTGGTCGAGCAAGGTTGGACACAATTCCTCGTAAAAGTTCACAATGAGGCAGGTGTGACAGCCGAGCTAAAGGTTTCGAGTCCCCAGGCTGGCAATGTCTATCAAACGAAGTATCCTGAGCCCAAAGATAAGATCAGCCAACGAGATATTTACGACCGTTGGTGCGACGTCAAAATGTTCAATGGACGTCCGCTTCGCGAAACTCTTTCGGGCCTAGAACTGGAGTATCGGATTATCCAAGTCTATAGTCGTGACCTTGGCAAACGCGCCGCAATCATTTCCTTTGACGTGGGCCAGGGAACACAGGATGTTGGATTTCGATCGGAGACCAGCATCATCTTTAATGCAGCTGCGGCCATCAAAGTGACGTTTGATATTCGAGATGAAGAGGGACTACCGGTGACAGCCGGATTGACCATCCGCGATAAAAAGTCGAACGTATACCCCTCGCAGTCCAAACGGCTCGCACCCGATTTCTTTTTCCACCCGCAGGTCTATCGAGAGAGTGGCGAGTCGATGCTGCTGCCGGCTGGCGATTACACTTTAGAATACTCGCGCGGCCCCGAATACCTCATTGGGCACTCCACTTTTCAAGTCGGCGATAATCCCAGAACCGTCCGCGTCGTCTTGAACCGCTGGGTTGACCCTGCCAAGCGCTTGTGGTGGTCTGGCGATCATCATATTCACGCGGCAGGATGCGCTCATTACACGAATCCGTCAGAAGGGGTCCATGCAACCGACATGCTACGGCAGATTCTTGGCGAGGATCTGAAGGTCGGCTGCAATCTAACCTGGGGGCCTTGTTTCGATTACCAGAAGAAATTCTTTACGGGCAAGGACGATGTCGTTTCCACTTACCCCTATAT
>JBEBHM010000210.1:0-12165 GCA_040080875.1 Pirellula sp. | reverse complement strand
ATCCGATGGACCTGCCCATGATGCGCGTCGATTCACACCAGCACTTCTGGCGTTACTCCCCGTCCGATTATCCTTGGATTCCCCAAGGTTCAGCCATCCACCGCGACTACTTGCCGCCGGATCTCAAACGAGAGCTAGACGATGCACGGATCGACGCCTGCATCGCAGTGCAAGCTCGCCAAGAGTTCAAAGAAAACCGTTTCCTTTGCGGGCTTGCTGAACAACACGAATTCATAGTTGGCGTGGTGGGCTGGATTGATCTACGGTCCGAGCAAGTCGACGAGCAAGCCAAGCAATTTAGGCGTCTGCCCAAGGCCGTAGGGGTTCGGCATGTGGTGCAAGACGAGTCGGACCCCGACTTTATGGCCAAAGAACCTTTTCGTCGTGGAATTAAGTGCTTGCGAGATCATCAATTGGTGTACGACATCTTGATCTACGCCCATCAACTCAAGGATGCGATTCGCCTTGTTCGGGATTTTCCTGAGCAACGGTTTGTGCTAGACCATATTGCCAAGCCCAAGATTCGCAGCGGCGACATTCAAGAATGGCGAGCGGACATCCATTCGATCGCCTCGTACTCGAACTTGTATGTCAAGTTGTCGGGCATGGTGACAGAGGCGGACCATCAAAAATGGACGGAACCGCAACTGCGACCCTATTGGCAACACATCTTGCAAACATTCGGCCCAGATCGAATCCTTTATGGCTCAGATTGGCCCGTCATTCGCTTGGCGAGCGAGTACTCGCGTTGGATCGAAATCGTAACGCACTGGCTCGATGAGCTTGGAGAGGCGGATCGAGAAAAAATCTGGGGCGGAAACACAAGACTCGCATACTTATCGCACTAGCGCTTTGTCCAGATTGGTTTTTTGGGTTGAGCCGAGGGCGCTAGCCGCGTATTTGGTCGCAAATCTTCGTATCGCAGATAGCGCTTGCGGCTCAAGACAACCCCAAATTTTAATCTGGACAGAGCACTAGTCGTCTCGCATGGACATCAGGATGCGGGTGACATACCAGAGCATCGTTGCGATCGAAGCGAACAGTGCAAGAGATGCTGCAACGTGCTGATGGGTCTGGAATCGGTGAATGATGTTGGAGGTGTCGTACATAATGTAACCGCAAAGCAGGACGACCATGGCTCCACTAAAGAATAGACCGAGCGAGAATCCGCCGACCATTCCAATGATGGCTACGACGAAGGTAGCTAGGCTTGCCATTCCCAAATAACTACCCCAGGATGTCAAGTTCGCTTTGGTCAAGAAAACGAATGCGGTCAGGCCTGCGAATACGACGGTCGTGATCAGTCCTGCTTGGATCGGAATATCAGGTCCTTGCCACATCGCCATGTGCATCAGTGGAACGAAAATGACTGCCTCGGCGACAACATACAGACTAAGTCCCAAATACTGCCACGTAGGCGAAGTTCCCGACTCGGCCCACGAACGCGCGACCCAGCTTACCGCCATGAAGGCAACTAGCATCACCAAGGGTGCCCAATTTCCAGCGGGCGCAAGGATATTGCCAACCGCTTGTGCCGAAATGACTTTTAGAAGAAGGGCCTCCAACGCGATGAACGCAAACACGGCGACTGCGAGATGGGAATAGGTCCGCCGAATAAAAGCGGTTCGCTCAGATTCCGCAGCGTAGGCTGCTACGGATCCACCTTCAACAGAATAGGGGTTGTTGTACTGCATAAAGTCCTAACGATGGGTTGGCGGTGAGTGCGTCAAAAGTACAAGACATCACAGTTTACAGCTCGTGGGTCACTCAGGCTAGTTTTTTTGTGCCTTTATTTATTTTCCCGTTAAGCGAGTTGCAGGTGGGAACTTAACAAGTAGTCGCATATTTCCGAGAGGCGGAGATGCACGCCAGAACTTGATTGCAGAGGTCGATAACAAGACGATTCACCCGACTCTAGAATTCTGACATTCCCACAACGGGCAGAGATTGCGACATTCACGTCCGAGGAGCGAAGGCGGGCATTTCTGCGGGAGTATGGTTCTCGGACAACTCACCCGTCGAACGGTTTTTCACTTGATCATGAGCTACATACTCTTGATACCGAGCGTCGACTCCAGAACCGTAGTCGCGTAGAACTCTGTTGTAGAAGAACAGTGTTGAGCCGATGACGAGAACGAGCCAAGCAACGATTGCAACTGCCTGGATTGACCAGTGCCAGTTCTTAATCGACTCGTTTTGAACGATGAGGAAGTACAGCCAATTCAAACTCAATAAGGCATAGGCTAAGCCGACACACAATGCGATTCGAACTTTACTCATGGCCCGCTTTTCCCGCCATTCTCTGCGAGACGATCGGCTACCATCAAACCGGAATGAGTTGTGCGACGCAGACTCACGGAGCCTTTGGGGAATCAAATGACAAAGTAAAGAAGCCGTTCCCCAAACCAGGAGTGATTGAGCCAAAAACAGACCACCCAAAACAAGAGCACTCTTGACAGCAGCCAGCATGATTAGAAACGTTGTCAAAACGAAACAACTGAGCTTAAACTGTGCAATCGAATTCATAGTGGATGCGCATGTGTGGGGCGGATACTAGTCTACCTGCCAATCCCTAACTGTCTACTGCATGTGGCCCCGCCCTGTCCAATTGAAACAGTTCGATGGATAACGATTTTAGAGGCTATAGCGCATGCGTCGGTTGTATGGATAGTCCATGCAAGCCTGGGTTGGCGCTAAATGGTACGCACTTTACTCACATCTTTTGGGTTTCAATCGTACTCGTACTCGTACTCGCAATCAATGAAATGGTACGGGTACCGCCCTGCGGGCTAAGTAAGTGTACGAAAGCCTGCGATTTCTACAGTTGCAGCTGGAATTGTGGGTAAAGATAGCGCCGACGGGCTAGTGCTCTGTCCAGATTAGTTTTTTGGGTAGTGGACCTTGTTAAAGGTCCTGTGGTTCAGGGATCTTTAACAAGATCCACTACCTTCAACCCGCAAAATAAGAATCTATCGAGCCCCTTCGCACCAACGTTAAGTTATGCAACCAGTTCTTGGATGATGTTTCCCTCGACATCGGTCAACCGGTAGTCGCGTCCGTTGTGACGAAACGTTAGCCGTTGATGATCCATTCCGAGCAGATGCAAAATTGTTGCGTGCAAATCGTGGACATTGACTCGGTTCTCAACGGCTTTGTGCCCGATCTCGTCCGAAGCGCCGTAGCTGACACCCGGCCGAATTCCTCCACCTGCAAACCAAAACGTCATCGCATGGGGATTATGGTCACGACCTGGTTTAGGGCCCGTTTGTGTGATGGGTAACCGACCGAATTCACCTCCCCAAATGACCAAGGTCGATTCGAGAAGACCGCGCTGGGCGAGGTCTTCGAGCAACGCGGCGATCGGCTTGTCGGTTTCACCTGCAAACTCGGAGTGATTGCCTTGAATATCCGAATGCCCGTCCCAGGAACGTTGATTCTCCATTCCACCCGAGTAGATCTGGACAAAGCGCACGCCGCGTTCGACCATCCGCCGTGCGATCAAGCACTGTTTGGAGAAGTGGGAGCAGCGGTCATCGTCGATTCCGTAAAGCTGATGGATGTGTCGTGGTTCGCGGCTTAGGTCCAATGCCTCGGGTGCAGCGCTTTGCATTCGATAGGCCAGCTCAAAACTCTCAAGGCGAGCCGCGAATTCCGTTTCCTGTGCGTTCTCCTGTTGGTGATGCCTGCTGAGGCTTGCGAGCAGATCCAACTGTGCTCGTTGTCGCGTCTGATTCAGCTCGGGCGGTGGCGAAAGATTGTCGATAGGTTCACCGCTGGGTTTGAGCCAAGTACCTTGATAGACGCTCGGTAGGAATCCCGCTCCCCAATTGAGCGAATAGCCCTTGGGCAGTCCACGTCCCTTGGGGTCGCTCATGACGACGAAGGCTGGCAAGTCGCGGCTCTCACTCCCCAATCCATAGGTTGCCCACGATCCGACGCACGGGCTGCCCATTTGCGTTGAACCCGTATTCATCATAAAGAGCGCGGGGCTATGGTTATTCGATTTGGAATATGCGGAATGGACGAACGACATCTTGTCGACATGCCTTGCGAGGTTTGGGAAAATCTCCGAAACCCATTTGCCGCTTTCGCCCTGCTGTTCAAACTTGAACGGGGATTTCATGATGGGGCCGACGGAGCCCGAAAAGAAGCCGGTAAATTTATCGAAGCCCTCCAGCTCTTTGCCGTGCATTCGTTCCAATTCGGGTTTGTAGTCCCACGTATCGACTTGACTGGGTCCGCCATTGATAAACAACCAGATCACGGCTTTCGCTTTCGCCTCGAAGTGCGGTTTCCTCGGAGCGAGAGGGTCGATGGTCTGGTCGGTCGTGGACGCTATCAACCGTTCGTCGCGGAGCAGCATCGACAATCCGAGCAGGCCGGCACCTCCTCCCGCATGTGAAAGCAATTCTCGTCGATGTATCATGGGCACTTTCTTGGTTTATCAATCAATGTAAATAAATTCGTTTAACCCGATCAACGTTTGACACAGGTCTGCCAACGCCAATTCCGCTGCGTTGGAAACGTTGTCTCGTTGATAAGAATCCTGCTGCAGCAACACAAACTCTTTCGAACGTTCCAGTTCGATCGAACTGGGCTTTCGGCAAAGTGAACGCTGGAATGCTTGGTTAATCTGGCGGTCCATGGAATCAGGCGCTGAGTCCCAAATGTTCTTGGCAAAATCGCGAACCCAACTGCGAACATGGGTATTGTTCATCAGCAACAATGCTTGCGGAGCCACGGTGGTGCTCGGCCTGGATCCAACGCTGACCAACGGTTCAGGAGCGTCGAAGACCTGCATCAGGGGAATCAGCTTGCTGCGTTTGATAAAAAAATAGATGCTTCTGCGCTTCATGGACTCGTCCATCGAGCCTGGTCCGTACATAGTTGTGTCGAGTTGACCACAGACGGACAAGACCGAATCGCGAATGGCTTCCGATTCCAGTCGCCTCGGCGCAAACCGCCAAAGCCATTGGTTCTTAGGATCCTGGACGTATTTTGCGAAGTCGTGGCTCGACGATTGTTGGTATGCGCCGCTCATCATGATGAGTTTATGAATCGACTTCAGCCGCCAGCCATTGTCAATGAGCTTCTGTGCCAGCCAGTCCAACAATTCGGGATGCGTTGGGCGCTCGCCTTGGAAACCAAAGTCGCTTGATGTCGAAACCAAACCGCGTCCAAAGTGGTATTGCCAAACGCGATTCACCATGACACGAGCCAACTGCTGGCCAGCACCTCGCTCCACATCCGTCAACCAATGCGCGAGGGACGCCCGGCGATTCTTTACATTCTCGGATGACTCTCGCTGCCAACGATTCCAATGGACATTCGCTATCGCAGATGGGTTGTCGGAGTCGAAGCGAGCTAGCGCCTGCAAGAATCCAACGTCGGCTTCGCTCTGCTTTTGATTGACATCGCCGCGTTTGAGAAAATAGACCTTCGGATAAAAATGAGGAAAGCCCCGTCCGTCTCCATGATTCGGGATCGGTTTGAGCCCTTCTCCACAAATCATCGCAGTGACCAATCGTGGCTTTGGTTTTTCTTGCAGATGACGCTGGACTGCGGCACGCAACTCTTGCCACTTGGAATCGGATTTTTTGTAAAGTTTGATTAGCTCAGTGCGCAACGGTTCTGAAATAGGTCCGGTTGCACTCAAGAAACGCAGCAAGTCAGATCCCGATGAATTCCGAACATCGGATTCAAGCGTGGGTAAGACATCGTCGGTGCAAACAGATAGCCTTGTGCGTCCAATTTGATGTTGCTTGTTGACCTGAAAATCTAAGGTGATTGTCAACATCCCCCCCGACGTCATTTGGACGGGTTCCTCCAAAGCAAAAGAGGCAGAGTGGGATTGATTGATTTTAGGATCGATGGCCCAACCTGTTTTGGCATTGTCATCCAATGCTGCATCGACAGACAAGTTGGAATTGTTTTGCTGGTGTGTTGCAAGCGGATTAACGAGTTTGGCTTCCTTGGCCTCGCCAGAGCCATTCCACGGCTTGTACCAAACACGGATGCGGCTCAGTCCAATGTTGCCATTGGGTGCTCGTCCAGGTCCCCCTTTGGGCAAAGTCGAATCGGTTAGCGCGTCCAACCGGATGCCGGTTATCTTTGGGGCAAACACAGCGATTTCCAGCTTGTATTGATCAGAGTCCGCATTCGCACCACTGGCCAAGAATGAACCATCGGCCTGCTGCGTAAAAATGGCTCCTGCCTTGGATGCGATTTCCGTCGACGCGGGCAGATGCCAACCACCGATAGGCTCATCGGCTTGCGGCTGAGACTGGGCTTTGCGAACAACTTCTGCAAAGCGAATTGGAAGCTCTTCGATTTCGAACCGCTCCAGTGCAGCGGCTATTGGCGCATGCTGTTGCTCCCAGCGCTCCAGCCGCCTTTGATCCTCTTCTGGTTCAACTGCAATATCCGTGTTGCTGCGGATGGTCTCTCGGAAAACGGATACCATTTGGTAGTAGTCGCGGCTGGGGATTGGATCGTATTTGTGATCGTGGCAGCGCGCACAACCGACCGTCAATCCTAAAAAAGTCGAGCTCAGTGTGGATACCATATCATCCAATTCGTCGTAGCGAGCCGATTCAAACTCTTTCTCGGTCAACTGTGTCGGAAACACCCCCGCTCCGAGAAAGCCTGTTGCCAGCCTCGCATCCGGGTTATCAGGCGCCAATTCATCCCCCGCGATCTGCCACGCAGCAAATTGGTCGTATGGCAAATCGCGGTTGAATGCGCGAATAAGAAAATCTCGATAGTGATACGCGTGCGGCCGATCATAGTCCTGTTCAAAACCGAAACTCTCAGCGAACCTTGCAAGATCTAGCCAATGCCTTGCCATTCGCTCGCCAAAATGTTCGCTGGACAAGACTCGATCGACGGTTCTTTCCCAGTTATCCCCGGCTTTCCACCCAACTTCATTCTCCATTTCTTGCGTTAGCTCATGCGGTGGCGGCACCCCGAGCGCATCGAGATACGCGCGGCGAACGAGTTTTCTTGGCTCCGCTCGCGTATTGGGGCGCATCCCGACGCTGTTTAATTTGTCGAATACGAAACGATCGATATCGTTTTGGATCCAAGCGTCTTCGATCGCCGGTGGAGTGGCGTTTTTCAGCGATTGAAATGTCCAAAAATCGCGGGCGTCGGGCCCAATCACTTTGGTGGTCCAGGCCAACGGATCGGAGTCCTTGGATTCCATCAGCGGGCGATCGTAGGGTGCACCTAGTCCAATCCAACGTTCGAGGGCATCGATTTGCCGATCGGTAAGTTTTGCTCCTTCGGCGGGCATTTTCGGCTCGGTTGCATGACGAATGAGCTGAATCACGTTGCTTTCGCTGGGTGCATCGATCTTGATCGACTTGCCGTTCTCGCCTCCGGCAAGGAGTCCCTCGCGTGTGACAAGATCCAAACCACCTTCGGTCGTCTCGCCACCATGACACTTGATGCATCGACCAACGAGCATCGGTCGCACCTCGGCTTTAAACAACTCAAGTCCCTGCGCCATACGCTTGGCGTGTTGCGGGTCGATCTGACTTTGAGCACTACCGCTCAAACCGCAACACACAATGGACGCAATCGCGAGTAGCACCGTAGCCGGTCGAGGTCGTTCGGCACAAATGCGAATGATGCTGAGCGCATAACCGAGTCTTTGGATCATTTGGCTGGCAGGGTCCTTTGGGCGAATGGGAAGGGGCTTCTATGATACACAGAATGCTTAGCTCTGGCCCCATGATTCGGATAGCATTGCTTTGCATGCCCGAATGGGGGACCAACATGGTGTCGCAAGGTGATTGGCCAGTTTATGTTACGCACCCTGGGTCATTCGATTTGGCTCTGGCTTTCAAGATGTCGAATACTATCCGAACGACCTTGTCAAAATCCAAAGAATGGGACTCTGCGGATTGCCGGCGTCCACGAAGTGTTCTACGACGTACGCCGACAGGTGTCGTTCTACCCATTCGGCTACATGAGTCGTTTCCGCATTGCCACCGGCGTGCCCGCGATAAGCGATGATGCTGATCAATCCTCCAAGGCGTATCATGGAGTGGATCTGTGCCAACGCCAACAAAGTCGATTCCGGAGTCGTGACAATCGATTTGTCCCCAAACGGTAAATAACCCAAGTTCATCATGGCAACTGAAATTTGCCCAACGTGTTCTGGAGCGACGAGCGACTTGAGATCCGCATGCGAAGCCACCGACAGTTTACACCGATCCAACATTTGACTCTCGGCCAGCTTGCCCTTCACCGTATCCATTGCCGAAGCTTGAATATCGACTGCATAGACAACGCCCGATGCACCGACTTGTTCAGCTAAAAAGAGCGTGTCAAATCCATTACCTGCCGTTGCATCGATGGCTATGGAACCCTCCGATAAATACGTTGATGCAATGCGTTGTGCTTCGACGGTAAAGTGCATCTTATCTGCGCCGATTCCAATCTAAAGCGTTTGGAATCTCGGCTCCTTGCATCGCATCCAAAAGCAGCCATGCTAAGTGCGGCGACATGAGCGCTCCCTTGGACCCGAGCCCATTCAAGCAATATACATTTGGGAATACTTGGTGGCGCCCGATGAGCGGATGACGATCATAACTGGCTGGCCGAACTGCCGACCGTTGGCCCACCACATAGTGATCACCCTTGGCAAAAGATCCGGTCGTCATGGCTTCGAAACGCTTCATCAATTGACTCCGAAATTCCAGCGATCGACCGTCCTCATGCGAGCTGTCTCCAGGCGACGCACTTCGGTCGTACGTGGCCCCGACAAGATATTGGTTGTCTCCGAGAGGAACCGACCAAGCGTCGCCATGAATCACGCTATTAGTCTTGAGCGTGTTGCTCGCAACTCGCAACATATCGCCGCGGGCAGGGTGCAGGGGCAATGATTCAAAGAACCGATTCTGTCGAGAATAGATGCCTTGGCAGAGAACGACTCGCGGGGCGAACAGTTGGAGCGATGCGACCGATACGACGTTGGTGTTGGTCACTTGAATTGCATCATCACAATCAACGTCGGCAATGGTAAAGCATCCGATCGAGGAAAAAAAAGTTTCGGTGGCCTGCAGGTAATTGAGAGTGTCGAGTCGAGCAGCAGGTTCCAACGAACACGCTCCCCACGGTGCCTGGATGCCCGAGCTGGAATCGAACGAGATCGGGGCAACTGCAATCTCCTCGCGATTGGCCATCGGTTGTGTTGCGTTCATCCAGCGCGAGTCGAAGAGGTCGCGTTGCTCCGCACTTACGAAGACTCGATAGGCTGGCGCGGTGCGCCAAAAATCGGATCTGGTGATTTGTTCCACCGCCTGATAGAACCGATTGGCTGCCGGATAGAAATCGTCCCAGCGCCAGCTCGCAGCACCGCGAGAACCAGTAATTGGCGTCACCAATCCCGCCGCGATTCGGGACGAGGTATTTGGCTCGTGGCGGTCCACCAAAGCGACCCTCCAGCCGCGCAGATGGGCCTGCCAGGCTACCGAAGTTCCAGCGAGACCTCCTCCAATAATGATCAGGTCAAATCGTGAAATTTATCGATTCCTCTTCTGCTCACCCCGAATTGTCGCGGATGAAAAACACGGACTTTTGGAAAAAACGGCACACTCGACTGCATAAAAGATAGAGAATTCCTCGGTTGGTGAAAGACGACCTTTGCCTCGCAGGCATGTGCCGGGATATCATAGCAAGTATCACTTTTCTCACGTCATGACCCAGGGTTGGTGTTGCGTTGGATCCTTTTCGATTGGCATGCCCGCATTGTTCAAGCAAGGTCGTCGTGCGACACCAACAGCTCTTGGGACAAACGCTGCCGTGCCCAAAATGCAAAGGGCCGATATCCGTGCCGACCTCTGCACCGATATCGAGTACTCCCGAGCCGATTCCTCACTCGACAACTAAACCAGTCGGTGCTGGAGCGGTCGAAACGAGAAAACGACCTAATCAGCCAGTCGTTAACTCCGCCGCCATCACCAAAGCTGGCGACCCGGATTGGGATGACTTATTCGCAAGCGAAAACTTTTCCGTACCCGTAGATCCAGACGCCGAACCGATTGCAAGATTTCGGCCTGTCGAGGGTACACCGGCTTCTGTAGAAAACGTACCTCAGGGGCCACCGCTCGCACCCCGGTCAGCCGGAGCTCCAATTCGCAAGAACTCGCGTCAAAGTCAAAAGGCTTCCAAGCGACGTCAAGTTCTCGTCTTGACTGCCATTGCATCCACCGGTTCGCTACTTGCCATCGTCTGTTTCGTCATGTTTGTGCAGTGGGTTGGCTCGCAAGGAGACTCCGAAAAGGCGACCAAGAACCCAACGTTACCGCTAGCCAATGCCAACCCTAAGCTGCCGACAGAGCCAAACACGACGGCCGACATGACTATCCCACCACCCGTTCCAAATCAAGAGGATCTTGGTTCTGTCGAGCCGACCGATCCGCTTGCCCCAACGATCGTGGACAATAATCCAACTGTTGTGGATCCCATAATTGCGAATGGACCGACCTCGACGAATTTACCTCCGTCTACTCCAGACAAGCCATCCGGAATTGCATCAGCGCCCGCCGTGGCATCAGCGCCCATCTCGCCTGCGCCCAGCAGTATTCCAAACCTTGACCTTGAGCTTGCGGATATTTTCGCTCAAGACATCTTCAAACCCATCTTGAATCCGAACCAAAAAAAAGATGTAACGTTTGGAGCCAATCCATCGGGAGACGATTTGGACGTGCAGAATGCGACGGTCGATATACGAAGCGTCTACCATCCGCCGTCTAAGGTTGTTCCGAATTGGGAAGACCGTTCCAAATTGCCCATCAACTCGTTCAAGATGAATGAGACGAGCCTGCTTCGGTGCATCGACTGGTTTAGTAGAACGACAGGGGTCGGGATCACCTTGGATTGGCAATCCTGTCGAGCAGCAGGAATTGATGTTTCAAAAAAACTGCAAATGAATGTTCAACGCAAGACGGTGGCGGAGTTGATTGCTCAAGTCGTCACCGAGAATGGCTTGGAATGGACATTGGACAAGCAAGGGCTGCCAGTGATACGTGCTCCTCGGGCAGCTATCGAAGCCCAATTGCCTCGCGATTGGAATGTCGCAGGTCTCTTCCCTAAAGGATTCGAGAAAGAGGGATGCGATTTATTGCTGCAGTTGTGGCAATATGATGACGTCTGCCAATGGATCGATGGGCGTCTGGTTTGGAACGATCAAGCCGACGCGATCGAAAAAGCAAACCTTCTGGCTTCGTTGATCGAACTCTCGAACTTGACAAACGTCAACCTATCTTCTTTGTTCCCAGAGGGACACAAGCCAATTCAAATGTTCGCTCCGTTCTTGTGGAATGAAAGTCTAAAACGCCTGAACAACAAAGTACGAAAATCGACTATTGTCCCGGAATTGCGACCGATATCGGAACTCCTCATGATCGCCGCCGCCGAATCCAACCTCAATTTGCACATCGATTGGCAAAACGCCTGGAACCATGGACTCGTGCCCGACGAGACCGCTACCGTCCTATTGCCAGGTCGGACATCGGCTCAGGTTGCCAGTCGTTTCTTGACCAACTATTCGCTTGAGCTGATTCCGATCTCTGAATCGTCGTTTTTCATTACCACCGGCGACGTCCGTCGAAAGATGATCCGGGTCTTACCTATGAGCATTCCAAAGGGTATGAAGATGGACGATCTGAAGCAGTCGTTGTTCTTGTTGGCGCCTGTGGGCGCAGACGACCGCAATGCATTCCAGTTCAGGGTGTTGCCGGGCTCCGAAAGTATCGTTCTCGTTCGGATCTGCGCTCCGAGGGCGGATCAAATCAGCGATCCCAACTTGATTCAAAGTTTCGGATGGGCCAGCGAATAACCCAAGTGATCTGTAGCTAACGAACCTTTGCGCACCAGTCGGGCGAGCCGACATGGGGGCGAGGACCCCAGCGGCCTTGTTGCCGCTCGGTGAATCAGGCTCTGTAGCTGACGAACCTTGCGCACCAGTCGGACGAGCCGACATGGGGGCGAGGACCCCAGCGGCCTTGTTGCCGCTCGGTGAATCAGGCTCTGTAGCTGACGAACCTTTGCGCACCAGTCGGGCGAGCCGACATGGGGGTGAGGACCCCAGCGGCCTTGTTGCCGCTCGGTGAATCAGGCTCTGTAGCTGACGAACCTTTGCGCACCAGTCGGGCG